>JAZDDC010000155.1:0-6965 GCA_036679565.1 Gemmatimonadota bacterium | reverse complement strand
CCGGCACACGTGTGCATTGCCAGTGCGGCATTGGCGGCAGTGTCCACAGACGATGTGCCCTTCTGCCGTGACGTTTTGGCCGACGTGATATTCGGTGACGTCCGCTCCGATTTCGACGATCTCTCCGGCAAATTCGTGTCCAACCACGACCGGAGGGTTCATTCGGCCCTGCGCCCATTCGTCCCAATCGTCAATGTGAACATCAGTACCGCACACACCAGCGTGCGCAACTTTGATGAGAACGTCGTGTGCCCCACACGGTGGCGTCGGCACATCCGTGAGTGTCAGACCCGGACGGCGTTCAATTTTTTGGATAGCACGCATGCAGAAAAGTCCTCGGTGAGCGGCAGCATAATAACGTTCGCGTTCGTTCCGGGCCACGAAATTGCATGATATGGATGTGACGACAAACAACGCGAACACGACAAAAGTATTGCGCGTTGTGCTGGTATGTATAATATTCGCAAAAGTTTAGGCCTAATAGGCGTATGGTTAACGCGCGTTTACCGCAACGTCGGAAACACTCGAGGAAGGTTTTTAAGCGACGCTTCGCACTTAAATCAGCGAATTCGTCACGCCTCATCGACTCTGTATCCCCCAAAATGACAACCGAATTGCAGTATGGATTAGATCACCCGGTTGCGGGTGCATTGTCGTGAGGGCTGATTAGAACGTGACGGAAAGCACAAAGTAAAGTTGGAATGCACCTCGATGTTTGAGGGCCGAGTAAAGGGAAAAAATGGGAGTTTTTTCCTGAGCGGCGAAGTTGGGCCGCTCGCAACCTGACCCGTCATTAGCATGCGGGTCGACAACCAAAGTCCGGGAGGTTTCACCATGGCTGTTAAGCGGAGAAGAAAGGCCGCGAAGGCCACCAAACGTAAGGCGGCGAAGCGCAGTACCAAGCGCAAAGCCACTAAGCGTAAAGCAACCAAACGCAAGGCAACCAGACGCAAGGTGACGAAGCGTAAGGCCACCAAGCGTAAGGCGACCAAACGCAAGGCGACCAAACGCAAGGCGACCAAACGCAAGGCGACCAAACGCAAGGCGACGAAGCGTAAGGCCACCAAGCGCAAAGCTACAAAGCGCAAGGCCACCAAGCGTAAGGCAACCAAGCGCAAAGCTACGAAGCGTAAGGCTACCAAACGCAAAACCACCAAGCGAAAAGCTACCAAACGCAAGGCTACAAAGCGTAAGGCCAGCAGACGCAAGGTCACGAAGCGCAGGGCGACTAAGCGGCGTAGAGCAAGAGCTTAACTACACCGCCTCGTCTTCTGCAGAAGATGTAAGCACAGGGGGCCGGCAACATTGCCGGCCCCGCGCTTTTTTATGGGAACCCGTGGCCTATGGGCGTTGGGCCACGAACCAACGTTGCCGTGAATTTTGCCCCAGGCGGCTAGTCTCCCAATCGTGGTAGGCCGTGTGAAGCGCATCGGGTGAGAGGGGAACGAACTCGCCCGTGCTCGCTCGCACAGATGGCATGACGTGTACGCCACCGGCCGCGGTGAGGTCCTTGAGCGCGTCGATAAGGTCGATCCGGCGGCGGGGGTTCAATCGACCGAACGCCAAAGGGTCGAGGATTACCACTCCTACACACTGTTGTTCATTGAAGTACGGGACGTTCGCCACCAGCGAAGCGAGCGCCTCGCCCGGACAATGTGTCAAATCGACGACCAGGGTTTCGATTTGACTGTCTAACCATTCGGCGGCTGCGCGGTTTTCGGCTGCTTCTACACTTGGCATATCGCTGTCTACGAGGATCACATTCGCGTCATGAGCTGCCATGAGGAAGCCGTGTAGCGAAGCGCCCAACCCAATTACTACCGTTACTTCGCCGTGTCCCAGTTGCCGTGCGAATTCGACCACCGGTGTGTCCGGTGTGAGTCCCCAGTGGGTTGGGTGGCGTTGAGCAGTACGCAGCTTGAGAAATCGGTTTCTCCAGCTTCTGTAGGATGGGAGCTTCAGAGCGCGTCTGATGCTGTCATCGACGTGATCTCGCAGCACCACTTCGGTTAGGTACAGCTGTGCGTTGTCGTCTGCGCGGAGCTGTTCGATTGCACGGTCGCCGAGGGCCAGGAGTTCATGCCGTGGCATCTGTTCCTTATACTCTTCGATGCGCTGAGAGAGGAACGCCTTGTACCGTTCGGGCAGTGATGCCGGTCGGCGCGGGGACACCGAGTTCATCAACATGGGACGGTTCGTGCGATGATGTGGTGGGGCCCGAGGTCCGAACACAACCGAGATTCGATGTTATGGAGATGCGATGTGCGGCGATCATCGTCGTCGTCGCCATGCGCGGAACCTGCAATGAATGCATCGAAGGGAATGGGGGCGGAGGTATGCACGGTCCAAGCTGGGGTTACCTGGGCGACTTGTCAACGCATTTTCTGCTATGACTGATACAAGAGCACCCCCTGGAGGGTCGGTCTCCTCTGAGGTTCGTCTCATCGCAATACCACCGATGGATATGAAGCAACGTCATCTGGTCGATCGGTGCTTGGCGGTCGAACAGGGTGGCGCGTCGGCTGTTCAACTGCGGTTCAAGGGCATACCCGCGGCGGAGTTTTTGAGAACCACCGAGCTTGTGTTGTCGAAGCTTGCGATACCGGTTTTCGTCAATGATCGAGCGGATGTTGCACGGTTGGCCGGGGCGGCAGGTGCGCACATGGGCGCCGACGATTTAGCGCCGCGGACCATTCGAGCCGTCTTACCACGACCGTTTCGTGTGGGGGTATCCGTGGGAAGTCGTCGCGAAGCTGTGGCCGCTCGTGAGGGGGACGCAGACTATTGGAGCATTGGCCCGTTTTACAAGACGTCCACCAAGGTGGATGCTGGTAGGGCACTCGGTGTGGACGGATATCGGAAGTTAGCCATGTTATGCCCGCCCACCGTACCGGTGATTGCCATCGGTGGGATTCACATGGGCAACGTCGCAGAGGTGGTACGGGCAGGAGCGGATGGGATTGCGGTGGTCGGTGCAATATTCGGACGGCCGGACGTGGAAACGGCTACACGGCTACTGCGTACGGCGCTGGATGCGGCGTAACGTCACTCCCGTATCCGGCGGATGGCGGCAAGGTGTTCGCTGTAAGTACGACTAAAAACGTGCCGCCCGTCCAATCCGGCGACAAAGAAGATGAAGTCACTCTGTTGCGGAAACAGAGCTGCTTCGAATGCTGCGGTTGACGGTTGGCTGATTGGGTGTGGGGGCAAACCGTCGATTTGATATGTATTGTACGGCGAGGAGATTTCGTAATCGCGGCTGAACAGTCGTCGTCTCCGCCCGAGAGCATAGATGATGGTGGGATCTGCCTGTAATCGCATTCCGCGATTGAGTCGGTTGTGGTAAACCGATGATACATAGCCCAAATCTTCAGCGTGTCGCGCTTCCCCCTCGAGGATGGAAGCCAGCGTGACGATCTCGTCTCGTGTCATGCTGAGTTCTTCGAGCCTGTCCGTCCAGGACGGTTGCCAATGTGCTTCGAACTCGGACACCATATGGTCAATCAGCTCCGGCGCAGTCACGGCAACCCTCACGAAATACGTCGTCGGATAGAGATAACCCTCTAGCGTTTCCCCCCGCGCCCCAACCGCTTCGCGCAGCCCGCCGTCGCGTGCAGCGGCGAGCACATTCTCAGCGGAGATCCCCAACTGTGTTTCGACGGCACGGGCGAGTTCGGTGAGCATTAAACCTTCCGGAATCACAAGTCGGTCCAGTGCGGTCCGTCCCTGCACCAACCGGTCGATTGCATCACGGGCGGAGAGATTGAGCGGAAGGTCGTACACGCCGGCTTGAATCGATCGGTCCTTCCTGGTGATACGCGCCCAGAGTTTAAAAGACGTGGCCGACCGGATGACCCCGCGTGTGGCCAGGGATTCCGCCGCCCTCGTTACCGTTGCACCTGACGGTATGGTGACTCGAACGATTTCGCTGCTTGGTTCAGAACCGCAAGCCAAGACGAAACCCACCAACGCTACGGCGCGTACCGTCACGATCGTCGTGTTTCCAAAAAACTCTGCAACAAGACCGTTGCGGCGAGCCCGTCGATGTCTTGTCGGCTTTGGCGGGTGGTTTCCTCGTTCATCGACTTGAGCACGCGAGCCGTTGTCATCCGTTCGTCGAACATCCCAACCGGCAACTTCGTCTTTTCTCGTATGACGGCGGCGGTTGCGCGTGCGGCCTTTGCCGAATCCCCTTCTGAACCCTCTGCCTCGAGTGGAAGGCCCACAAGCACACCTATGGGATGATGTTCTTCGATATACGGTCGGAGTTGCTTAAGTGGGAATCGTTGGCCCGTGCGCCGTGTGAGAACACCTAGGGGGTGGGCCAATGTCTGTTGCGGGTTTGAGAGTGCAACACCAATCCTTTTGGTGCCCCAGTCAATGGAAAGGATCGGTCCGTCCGTCGGGAGCCCATCTCCTACCCGTTGATCGCCGTCTACCTCATGCACCGATGTTACCCCTGTTGCATCGTCGCAAAGAACTCGGCGTTGGTCTTGGTACGCTTCATCCGCTCGAGTAAAAACTCGATTGCCTCAACCGGTGGCATGTCCGCCAGGAAGTTCCGCAACAGATATGTCTTGTTGAGTTCTTCGGGTTCCATGAGAAGGTCCTCCCGCCGTGTTGAGCTGCGTTGTACGTCGATTGCGGGATATATCCTGCGATCGGAGATCTTGCGGTCGAGCACCAGCTCCATGTTGCCGGTTCCCTTAAACTCTTCGAAAATAACCTCATCCATGCGGCTACCGGTCTCGATCAGCGCGGTCGCGATGATTGTCAGAGATCCACCGCCTTCGATGTTACGCGCCGCGCCGAAGAAGCGCTTCGGTTTGTGGAGCGCATTGGCGTCCACACCACCTGAGAGGATCTTTCCCGAATGGGGGATGACCGTGTTATGTGCACGCGCAAGGCGAGTGATCGAGTCCAGAAGGATGATGACATCCTTCTTGTGTTCAACCAAGCGCTTTGCTTTTTCGATCACCATGTCCGCTACCTGCACATGGCGATCAGCGGGCTCGTCGAACGTAGACGCGATGACTTCAGCGTCCACGTGCTCTTCCATATCAGTGACTTCCTCCGGCCGTTCGTCGATTAGAAGGACGATGAGCGTAGCGTCAGGTGCGGTTTCTCGAATTGCATTTGCGAGCTTTTGGAGCAGGATCGTCTTACCGGCTTTTGGCGGTGCCACGATGAGGCCACGCTGCCCACGGCCAATCGGCGATAACAAATCGACAACACGGCAGGATAGGTCAGATTCGGTTTCTGTTGTCTCGAGCGGGATTCGTCGGTCGGGGTATCGCGGCCGAAGGTTGTCAAATGCGATGCGATGTTTGGCGTTTTCCGGCTCTTCGAAGTTGACCTTCTCGACCTTCAGAAGTGCGAGGTACCGCTCGCCTTCCTTAGGGGGTCGGACCCGCCCGGATATCGTGTCGCCTGTCCTCAGATCAAATCGTTTGATTTGACTCGGACTCACATAGATGTCATCGGGTCCATACAGGTAGTTCCAGTCCGCGCTGCGTAAGAAACCGTAACCTTCGGGCAGGATCTCGAGTATGCCTTCCCCTCGTAGGACAGTATCTGTGTCGAGTAACGACTGCTCGATCCGGAAGATCAGATCCTGCTTGCGCAGGCCTGAGTAGTTGGTGATGTTCAAATCCTCGGCCAATGCGTGCAATTCGCCGACGGATTTTTGTTTTAGTTCAGCAATGTCCACGGCTGCGGGACTCCATGATGGCTGGACGGGGTGCGTGGTGTGAATAAAGAGCGAAACGCCACCGCTGGATGAGCGTCGGTTTCGGGTCTTGTGGTTTCTACGGGGGTACTCTTTGGGGTTGCTCTTATGCGTGTAGGTAAAGCAAAGATAGAGTTGGCGTTCTGGACCGTCAAGAGTGCCACTTAAGAACCTACATCGTTTTTTCGCGTTTTGGCGGACCACAAAGGTCCTAGACCGTGAGTTCGTCGATGCGGTGGTCGCACCGGAACACGTAGGTCCGTCAGCCGAGTTACGCAATGAGCTAAAAAAGTGGCCAGGCCTCCATTATTGGTCGTCCCGTGACGGAGATGACCGACTCGTTCTGATCCGCACACTCAAGCCTGCCCGCCGGGAGCGTTGGGCCCTACACATCGGGCTCTTCCTCGTAACGTTTGCCACGGTTTGGGTGGCCGGCTCGGCGTTGATCGGCCCAGCCGTATCGTTTCCAACCATTTTCGGGGTCCCACCCGTTGAACTGTGGGTGTCCGTGAAGAGCTGGCTCAGAGAGGCTTCGCCGGCCTTGGGATTTGCGGTGGCCCTCATGGCCGTCCTTCTGATTCACGAACTGGGGCATTACGTCGTCGCCAGGCGGTATCACATCAATGCCTCGCTGCCATACTTTCTGCCCGCCCCGTCCTGGATCAACTTCATCGGCACCTTTGGTGCTTTCATTAGATTAAGGAGTCCGATAGTCGATCGGCGGCAACTGCTGGACGTGGGTGCCGCCGGTCCGTGGGCCGGATTCGTGGTATCGATCATCGCGCTCGCGTACGGGTTGGCGCACTCCACGCCCATCTCCGGATGTGGTTGGGGAGACATCCCAATTCATCTATCTGCGGGCCATCAATAGCAGTCCGATTTTCCTTGGAGACTCGCTGCTGATGAGCTGGGCGCGAGGTTTTTTCGTGGGAAATACACCCGTCGAACTTCACCCATTTGCGCTTGCCGGTTGGTTCGGGTTGTTTGTGACATCGCTTAACTTGTTGCCACTTGGTCAGTTAGACGGCGGTCATGTGGTATACGGGTTGTTGGGAAAACATCAGACCACGGTTGGGTTTCTCATGTTGTCCGGTCTCATCATCTTGGGTCGGTGGTTCTGGGTATGGTGGCTTTGGGCCGCCTTGATTCTGGTATTGGGCCGCGGCCGCGTGTCACATCCGTCGGTGATGGAACCCCACCGCCCCATTCCATGGAGTCGGTGGCCGGTCGGCATCGC
>JAZDDC010000154.1:0-5762 GCA_036679565.1 Gemmatimonadota bacterium | reverse complement strand
CGGCACCGGTGCCGTGGCGGTTGCGGCGGCGTTGCGGTTCGTTGGAGGCTCCACATCAGGGCCGGTAAGCCTTCTGACCAGGAGTGGACGGGTCTTGGAGGTGGACGGGACTTCCAGTCCAAGCGGCGGTCTCGAAAAACCTACATTGACCGGAGAGGGCAGGCTTGTCTATTCGGGCGAGCTACTCTAGGGAGTTTTTTAGGGAGTTTTCAACGTGGCTTGTCTTTTCAACACAGTTCTTGAGAGTAACTTAACATAACATATCTTATACGCAGTTGAATCATGGTCGCAAAACACCATTTTTGTACGCGAAAACGTCCCTTGGTTCCGGACTTTTCGTTTCTCTACGATCATTGGCCGTCCTCACTGACACGGCGCCGATACCGATTGTCTCTGGGGCCGTTCGCCCGATCAGTGGGCAGATCAGCGGGATGGAAACTGCGGGTTTCAGCCCGGTTGGGCGCTGCCCTGGAGTTCCGCTTTTCTGAGCAACGCCTCATTGGCAACCGGCGAGTCTTCGTCCTCTTCGAGGATCCGATCATAGAGGTTCACGGCACGAGGAACGTTGCCGCTGAGGCCAGCGTTGCGGGCGGCGTCCACGAGTAGCTGGGCGCGCAAATGGGAGTAACTCGATGCGTCGGCGGCCGTCTCAAAGGCGCGGGATGCGTCTTCGTACTGGCCAAGGTCTTCAAGTGCGGCCCCAAGCAAGCCAGCCGCCGGTGAGCGAAAGTCGTCGTCGGGACCGGCGTTAAGAAACGCCTGTAGTTCGTTGACTGCCGTTTGCGCGTCGCCTTGCTGCAGCCGGACACGCGCCAGCAGAACCGTGGCGTCCGCACCGGGACGTGTGTTGCCGTATTGACTGACAACCCGACCAAGGTCGCTTGCCGCCAATTGAAGGTTGCCGGACTCCGCAGCAATTCGTGCCTGTTGCAACTCACTGGACGCGAACGCTTCGCGTCGTGTTTGCGCCGACATCATGAACCACGCACTCCCCCCTACAATGGCGATTGCCCCTATTCCCAGGGTGAGAGGGCGCTTTTTCTGTTCCATCCAACTGAACAGTCTTTCAGCGGGGTCCGGCGACGGCGGCGTTTGTTTTTCTTTTTCTTCTTTTCGTTTATCTGCCATCAGAACGTCTTACCAAAGAAAAGACACTGTGTTGGTTAACAAGATGCGCAAAGTGCCGGCCAACCCGGGACCAAATTCACTTCACCGAAATGCCCCCGGCGTGACTCGAACACGCGACCTACGGTTTAGGAAACCGCCGCTCTATCCAACTGAGCTACAGGGGCGCGCCGTGGGCGTGTAAGATACACGAGGCCGCCGCCCGCCGGTATGTGTTGCAATCACCGGATTGCAGCCGTCTCATGAGCGTTCCGGCAAGGTGCCAGGCCCTCCCCAATGCCCTCTCGGACCGTTCGTTATCACGACACTCGCGGGTAGGTGAGAAGGCTATTTACGGGTGCCGCTGGCAATCGTGATCGGCCATCTAAGAAGGCCAATTCGATAAGAAAGGAAAAGCCGGCAAGGCGTCCGCCAGACTCCTCAATGATCTGTGCCGCCGCCCGCGCCGTCCCCCCCGTGGCCAAAACGTCATCGACAATCAGGACCCGTTCGCCGGGTTCGATGGCGTCCTCATGGATCTCAATGGCGTCCGTTCCGTACTCCAAGGAATACTCAACCCGCCGGCGTTTCCAGGGCAATTTTCCCGCTTTTCGGGCCAGCACGATCCCCGCATCGAGCGCCTTTGCAACCGGCCCGGCGAAGAGGAATCCGCGGGCTTCGATTGCCAACACTTTATCCACATTCGCCGAGGAAATGCCAACAGTCATCTCTTCGGTGGCCTGGAAGAAAAGGTCAGGTACATGCAAAAGCGGTGTGATGTCTTTGTAGACGATGCCCTTCTCCGGAAAATCAGGAACATCACGAATCGCATGGTAGAATCTATCTAAAGTTGAAGTCAACGTTTAATTGTCCACCGTAATTAAATGATTTTAAACGACTTAAAGTCGTTTACATCGAGCGTTTTGTACACCTTATCAACATTATCCACATGGCTTAAACTAGGTCCTTTCCACAGGCGGCGCTCGAACGCCTCGAGCTTTTCCACGTCGCCCACAGCCAATACCTCTACCTTACCGTCAGCCGTGTTTCTCACCCAACCTCGCACACTCAGCTCTTCGGCCGTCCTGACGGTGAACCATCGGTAACCCACCCCCTGAACACGACCGGACACGATCCAAAAAGCGGATTCTACGTCAATCATGACGAGAGGGTTTTAAATCAGGCTTCAGTATTTCGCAAGGGAAGGCCGGCATTTAAGGGTTCGCGAAGCACCCAACGGCCTCTTCATCGAATTCGTAAAAACTCCGGGAAAAACACCGTAACCGTGCCGGAACGTTGAACGCCGAACGTTCACGTTGAACGCTGAACATTGATGCTGAGCGTTGAATGCTGAACGTTTAACGTTGAATGTTCCGCACGCGGCACTACCTTTGCCCACATGCCGCCCGCCTCCGCCATCCGATCGTCCGTCGTCCTGGCCGCAAAGGGGTTCGCCATGGGAAGCGCCGACGTGGTCCCCGGGGTCTCGGGCGGCACAATGGCTTTTATCCTTGGCATCTACCAGCAGCTAATCGATGCAATCCACAGATTGGGTGACCCAGAACTTTTTCGGTTGATTGCCGGGTTTCGCGTCCGCGATGCCATCAACTACGTGCCGTGGCGGTTTCTCCTAACTCTTGGGTCCGGAATCCTACTCGCAATCCTTACCCTGGCGCGATTCATAGAGGTGTGGCTGGTCGAGCGCCCTTCCCTACTTTGGGGATTCTTCTTTGGACTCGTCGCGGCCTCTGTAGTTGTGGTCTTCAAAAGAGTCAGACATTGGTCTGCCGACCGATGGGTCGCTCTCGTCCTCGGCGCAATCTCCGCGTTCCTTATTGTGGGCCTCGTACCGGCCAATACGCCAAGCAGTTGGTGGTTCTTGCTGCTCAGTGGCGCGCTGGCCATCTGTGCGATGATCCTGCCGGGCATTTCCGGCTCTTTCATCCTACTCCTTCTCGGTAAATACCAAACGGTCCTTGGCGCCGTAAATGACCGAGACTTGGCCATCATTGCCCTGGTGGGCACGGGTGCGATAGTCGGCATTGTCACGTTCGCGCGTTTTCTTCATTGGATACTCGGCCGTTTTCACGACGTCACTGTAGCCGCTCTGATCGGTTTCATGGCCGGATCGCTGCGAAAAATCTGGCCCTGGAAGGAAACCCTCGAGACAGCCCTCGACCGACATGGCGAATTATTCCCCGTGCGGCAAATCAACATTGTGCCCGCGGATTGGACGCCTGAGGTCCTCACCGTCCTGGGCCTGGCAATTCTTGGGTTTATCGCCGTCGTGACCTTGGACCGACTAGCGCAACCCGCCGCCACGTGACCATCTAACCCGCAAAAGGGTATACCCTGATGTAAGCGCTGTACGCGCTTACATCACAACGTTCACCACTCAACACTCAACATTCGACGCTCAGATGATGAATAGATTGGTTTTACTTGCTGCCACGACGTTGGCTACGGCGGGGTGCGGGAGCGTCGCCGATCCGATACCACGGATCGATGTTCTCTTTTCGTTAGGTGAGGAGTTCACTCTGTCCTTGGGCCAGGGCGGATCCACATCGGATGGCTCAGTTGGAGTGAGGTTCACAAACGTCCCGACTGAGAGTCGTTGCCCGTCTGACGTGATTTGCGTGTGGGAGGGGTTTGCCGAAGTCGCTCTGGCGGTGACCGTTGTCGGAGCAAACGATTCAACGGTCCTTTCCACCAACCCTACCGTTTGCTGCACAGCTGATACTGTCTCTGGGTTTGTGTTTGCTGTTCGTGGCCTCGATCCGTTGCCACGTTCGAACCAGACCGAGATCCCATACCAAGTACGTCTCCTGGTAAACGTCACGCCCTAACAGATCCACCGTGGTTTTCATGGCCCCGTGAATTAGTTTGTTGCGACGCACATCAAGGGCATGGAAGTGGTTGGATCCGGACACTTTTCCGTCGGCATATTTGGCTACGGTCGTTTTGGCCACGCATTCGCAGACCTACTGAGCGATGCGGGTCTTAGCGTCCGTGCGGTCGATGCGGCGGTGACCATTCCATCACACCATCACGCAGGGTCGGCGGCGGAGTTGTTGACTCAATCGGACACCGTCGTCTTAGCCGTTCCGGTACACAAAATTCACTCAACATTGACAGCGCTACGTCCTGACCTGAACGGAAATCATCTCGTCATGGACGTTGCAAGTGTCAAACGTGGCGCGGTGAACGCGATGTCGGAAATCCTCGCGCAGAATGTGCCTTGGATTGCGACTCACCCCCTGTTTGGTCCTTCCAGCATTGCGCTCGGCGAGAGACCGTTAGACGTCGTCATCTGCCCCAACGAGCAACACCCTACGGCCACTAGTCGCGCTCGACAACTGTATGAACACATCGGTTGTAGGGTGTCGGAACAAGACGCAGACGAACACGACCGGTTGATGGCCAAAACCCACGCACTCGCCTTCTTCGTGGCGAAAGGAATGATTGATATTGGTGCCGGAGAGGAGCTGGCATCCGCACCCCCTTCTTTTCGGGCGATGGCCAAGACGATCGAGTCAACACGAAGCGACGCCGGTCACCTGTTTCGGGCCATTCAACGCGACAACCCGTACTCAGCCGGAGCCCGCGAACAGCTGTTGGGCGCATTGACCCGCGTGCACAATCAACTTGCGGACGCCGCGCCGCTGGAGGCCCCGTCTGCGCCACTCGGCATTCCGGATCTCGCAAAACCAGCCCCGGAGTTGCGTGAGACAAGAGACCTCATCGATGAGTTGGACCACGAACTCGTTCGTTTGCTGGCACGGCGTGCGAACCTCGCGCGTAGAGCAGGAGCAATCAAAGCCGAGCAAGGACGCGGGGTACGCGATCCCGCACGGGAACGAGAACTGTTAGCCGAACGCGAGGCGTGGGCACGGCGAATGGATTTAGATCCGTCTACGGTATCCGAGATATTCGAAGCCATCTTATCGTTTTCCCGCCACCACCAACAGACCGGATCGCCCTCGACACAATGATTATCGTCCTTGAGCCAGACGTCGATAACCCCGACAGCATTGTCGATGCCGCCACACAGATCGCGCGCCGTTTCGAAAACATCGACGTGATGCCGCATCGGTATAAGGGAAGACGTCACCAGGTAACCGAAATACATCTCGTCGGCATGACGTCGCGCGTGCCGTTGGAGTTGTTCGCCGCATTGCCGGGGGTACTCCGGGTTATTCGCGTATCGACGAAGACTAAATATCGTCGCCGGTCTCTGCGCCGTGGATACGCTCAAGCACGTAGACCAAATGATGGCCGCATTGGCTCACGAAGGAATAGTCACCACACGCATGGGGGCATACAAACCACGTACCAGCCCGTACGACTTCCAGGGCCTGGGGGAAAAATGTTTACCATGGATATTGGAATCGGCCGGTAAACATGGCATCCGGGTTGTTGCGATGGAGGTACTCGATGTCCGCCACATCGACGAAATAGTACTCGCTCGCGAGGCCGCGGGAAATCCCACAGGAATCATATTGCAGGTGGGGACACGAAATGCCCAAAACTTCGAATTGCTGAAAGCCGTTGGCCAACAAGGGGAGTTCCCTGCCCTTGTCAAACGCGGAATGGGTCTCACGTTGGAAGAGTCACTCAATGCGTGTGAGTATGTCGCCAGCGAGGGCAATCCTCATATC
>JAZDDC010000153.1:0-10180 GCA_036679565.1 Gemmatimonadota bacterium | reverse complement strand
CACGCCCCAGCCCCAGAGCACCACCATCAAAGCCAGCAAACACATCAAGCAGTTTGGGGTGCTCCCCATCAACCGTACCGGCACTGTATATCGCCTGTATCGAAACTATCCCGCGGTTCGTGGGAATCGTTTTCACATTGCCCGGCACAACCGCCCTTGAACTCAGTTCCGTGGCGACACGGGCCGCCACCTGACTCGGCCCCGGGACTTGCAACGGTGGACGCATGTTGAACACGTCAAGTCGGAGCCTTGCACCTTGGGCGACACCGTCCACGACCGCGGATAACGCTGGCGGATCGCCCCGTTCCAAAGCTGCCCGCAAGCGGAGCCGGTTGGTCGTGTCCGCAGGCGAGTCACCGGTCCACCAAAATGTTGATTGACTGGCGGGTGTCAAAGAGGGACGAAATGCACCTCGAGAAAAGTTGTTCGTGTTCAACGAGGCCAGAACACGCAGTTGTGCATCAAAGAGTTCACGCGGATAGCGAATATGCGGTAGCAATGTCGATGGAATAAGATCCGATGGCTGAATGAGTTCTGGCGCCAGTTTGGACCACGCATTACTCAAATGATCGGCCGAACTCAAAGAATAGACATTCGTTGTGCCGGTATGGGCGTCAACGACACCGACGAATCCCGCGCGAAAAAAGCGAACGGTTCTTCCCCGCGCTCGTGTTGGCACCGAAAAAGGGAACCCTTCCGCAAGGACGTACCCCGGAGCAAGCCACACAAGACGCCCATCGTCCAACACGGGATAGGCATGCCCGAATGTCAGGAACGGAGCATAGGCCTCCAAACGCTCTCCTACCGATCGAGTCCATGCAACGTAGGCATCAGAATCAATTCGGGAGAATCGGAGGAACCGAAGACTTTGGAGTTTCCACGCTAGCGCCAGTCTCCGAAACACACCTCCAACGCGGACGGCAGTCACCGCTGACGGTTCGTCGTCGTCGAAAACCGCATACTCGCTTGCCGCCGACGAAAAGCGGATGGGCCCCGCGCGAAGCGTCAAGGCGAAAGGTTGTTCAATGGTTAAACCCGGGGTTGTGATGTCTGGGATAAACAGGGGGCCACCGGACGCTGAAACCTCATCCGCCCTCACCACCCAGACATCTGCGGCCATGGAATATCGTCCGGTGTGTGCTTCCTGCCACGTGACAACGCTGTCGCGCTGTCGTACGGCCACCAGATCCACATCACGAACACCAATGGCCACCGGAACTCGGTTGGAATCGGCGGTGGGGTACTGTGCCACGGACACGTCGAGCACCCTCATCACGGGATCGTCGCCAACGACCTGGTTCAAGAAAACATTTATTGCAAACGGATCCCAAACGGGACCGCCATCAATCGCGGTGTTGCGCTGACGTGTTGCTCCTCCCGACGCGCCGATGATCGTGTCCCGACCGATCAATCCGAACGCTTCGCGGACAAATGAACGCCCAGGAACGGAAAGTTCTAACCTGCGTTCCTCGCGATTCCGTGCTCCATTCGCAACGGCGGGCGCTAAATGATGTCCGGTCACAGAAAACGTAGCCAGTGCCACCCAACCGAACCCAACGATGGCCATCCGACCAAACACCATCCAAAAGGCCGAGCATGCTCCCGCCAAGATGGCAAGTGCACTTAACAACGTGCTTGTAGGGATTCGAACATCGGTGAGAATGGTATCGTAAGGCACCCCACGCAAACCAGCCACATACTCGGCGGGCTCAAGCCGGTAACCCCAAAACAACACCAGCGCGACCGCGACCAAGAGTCCTCCGATATGCCGTCTCGCTGTCTCGCTGATCTGAATTCGCCGGGCTGCGATATCTATGGCGCCGACCGCAAAGTACAGGATGCTCACGATCCCCAACATGACGATCGCAAGCATGACGGCAAAGCCATGTAATGTCCGATTCCACGGAAGTGTGAACAGGTAGTAACCGACGTCGCGGCCCAAAATTGGGTCAGGTACTCCGATGGTCTCGGCTTGGGCGGCAAGTGCCCGCACGGTCCACCACGTACCGGCGTCGTGCGTCATCGCAAACGCCAATAAGAGACCCAATACGCCGAACGCATAAGCGATGTACTGACGGGGGATAGCCTCGAGGATTTCTATATTCCCCAAACGCCGCGGAACGTGGACGGATCCGATCGTGCGAAAGACGAGATAGAGGTTGCCGATACACCAAAGTGCAGCCGTCGAAAACGCCCACGCCAGCAAGGCAAACCGGAGACGTAATTGATCAAGATGGGCATCGCCCACACCGAGGGAAGACGCCCACATCAAATCAGCCAAGTTGACGGACAGCCAACGCCCACCGAGCAACAGGACGACGAGACCGACCACACCGGCCCTGATCCAGCGTGATCGCGACGTTACTGATGTGGATGGACTCTGAACGCCGCTCGTATTCACGAGTTCACACCGTGGAGTGGCCTAGGAGTGGGCACTCGATTGGAACGGGAGTCCAATGGAACAGCCGAGAAGGGTGCGTGCCAACAACCACACAGAAGTCCAATCACGCAGACACCACATCCCGCCTGGAAAGAGTCGGCGACTAACGGTCTACAGGCTGCCCGACGAAGGCTTCATCCGCCGCGGTAAACGTCACCGCAGGCACGAGATCCTGGCTTGCACCCTGACTCAGCGAGAGCATTTCGTTGGGACGGAAGCCAAACCATAACAACAAGACGGTTGCGACGGCAACAACAACCCGTGTCGTGGTGGCGGCCGTCATAGCATCATGGGCTTTTGCATCGAACGCTGGCCGCATGTACATCTGCATGATCACCGGAAGATAGAAGCCCGCTGAAATAAGACTGGCAAGGACCAAGCCGACAGCTAAACCCCATTGGCCTGATTCAACAACCGATGTGAGGATGAGCCATTTTCCAATAAAACCGCCCGTTCCGGGAAAGCCGAGCAGCGACAACATGAACACCGTCATCGCGAACGCTAACCAAGGCTTGGCAGCACCCAGCCCAGCAAAATCATCAATCGTTACGTTGCGCTCACCGTCTTGACCGGCCATTCCGACAACCGTAAACGCACCAATCGTCATTAACGTATAGGCCACTGCATAGAACAAAAACGCCCCCGCTCCAGCCGTGCTACCCGACGCGACAGCAGCGAGGAGATATCCCGCGTGTCCCACGGAACTGTACGCGAGCATCCGCTTGACTGTGCGTTGCGCGAGAGCCATCAAGTTGCCAACCAGCATCGTGATGAGCGCCAACCACCACATGGCATCTTGCCACGCTTCGAGTGCACCGCCAAATGCAACGACAAAGACTCGGATCATCACGGCGAACGCAGCAGCCTTCACTGCCGCCGCCATGAAACCGGAAATAGGAGTTGGCGCACCGTCGTACACGTCCGGTGTCCACATGTGGAATGGGACGGCCGCGACTTTGAAGCCGAAACCAACCAGCAACAACCCCACGCCAGCCAGGAACATGACGTTGGTACCGAGACCCAAGCTGGAGACCCGCGTCGCAATGGTGGCGAGGTTCGTGGAACCAGTGGCGCCAAATATGAGTGCGATGCCGTATAAGAGGAAACCGGCGGCAAACGCACCGAGGAGAAAATATTTGAGCGCGCCCTCTGCACCCGCCGCACTTCGCCTATTCACGCCTACGAGCACATACACACACAGGGACATCAACTCAATGCCAAGAAACACGGTAATCATGTCCGCCGCGCCGCACATGATCATCATGCCAACCACACCAAACAACAGCAGCGCATTATACTCTGGCACGACGATGCGTTCGCGGCCAAGGTACCCCAGTGAAACAAGCACGGCCATGATGGCACCAAGCAACACAACGCTGGACGCCGCATAGCGAAAAGCGTCTACCGCCATCATCTGCACAGGCCCTACAACACCGGGTTGCTCAAACCACATGAATCCGGTTACCAACAACGCACTGAGTAAGCCTACGAGCGATAGGTGACCGGAGAGCTTCTGATCATCTGCATTAGCATGGCGGACACCTGCGACGAGCAGAACCACGATTCCCCAAAACGCGAGAACGATTTCGGGTAGAAGCGCCAGGATCATGCCGCGGGGCGAAGAGGCGCAAGTACAATCAACTCTCGACGGGAGAGATCGGGCAGGTCACGATTTTCCTCGTGCACCATAGGACCAAACAACATTCGCTGAAGCGCCCACAGTAGATACGCTGCGGCGAAGATAACACCCGTCGTCGCGATGGCCGTCGCGACTGGATATACGCTGAACGAACCCAGCAACACGAGAAATTCGCCGACAAATCCGTTTGTGCCAGGCAAACCAATGGAGGAAAGCGCCACAAGCGTCAACACCACCGAAAACATCGGTACCACCCTCGCAATCCCTCCGAAGTCGGAAATCGCACGGGAGTGACGGCGTTCATACAACATGCCGGCCAGGAAAAACAATGCCGCGGTCGATATGCCGTGATTGATCATGATAATGATCGCGCCCTGTACACTTTGGGCGGTCAACGCCCATATACCGAGCATGACGAAGCCGAGGTGACTCACCGAGGAGTACGCGATGAGTTTTTTAAAGTCGGGTTGGACCATTGCCACCAAAGCACCGTATACAACGCCAACAACGGCCAGCGTCACAACGACTGTGGCAACGGTGGGATGCATAGCCGTTGTAGGAAAGAACGGTAGTGCGAATCGCAAGAATCCGTACGTTCCCATTTTCAACAGGATGCCGGCGAGAATCACTGAGCCCGGTGTCGGCGCTTCAACGTGCGCATCGGGAAGCCAGGTATGAAAGGGAAAGATCGGAACTTTGATGGCAAACGCCACACCAAATGCAATGAATAACCAAAGAGCCCATTCACGAATTGCATGCACGTTGTTGAGCAAATGGGCGTACTCAAACGAGTACGTTCCGGTTGCGCGCCCCACGATAAAGTACATGACCAGAATCGCCACGAGCATGAGAAGCGATCCTGCAAATGTGAATACGAAGAACTTTAACGCCGCATACAGCTTCCGCGTCCCGCCCCACACGCCGATGATGAAATACATCGGAATGAGCATGATCTCCCAAAAGACATAAAACACAAAGAGATCAAGTGAGAGAAACACACCCAGCATGCCGGTCGTCAACACGAGCATCAACGCGTAAAAGCCACGCTCTTTTTCTTTGATGTAGTTCCAACTCCCAAGAACCGCGAGCGGCATCGTGAACGTGGTCAGCAACACCATAAAGATCGAAATTCCATCAAGCCCGAGACGGTACGAAATACCCCAGGCCGGTATCCACTCATGTACCACCTCGAATTGCATGGCCGCCGTACCCGGATCAAACGACCACCACAAACCAACCGATATGATGAACTCCCCCAGCGTGATCCATAGCGCAGTCCACTTCGCTGTTGCCTCCGGCATAAACATGAGGAGCGCAGCGCCGAGAAGCGGCACAATCATTAAGACGTCCAACACCCACGTGCCGTATCCAATTGACTGAAGGAAGTTGCTCATGATTGTGACATTACCGCACGGATCAGGACCAAAGCACCGATTACAAAGAAGAGAATGTACGTTCCCACACGGCCGGTTTGGAATTGAGTGCCCGCCCACCCGAGGAATTTGGTGAGCTTCGCTGAACCGTTGACCAATGCACCATCGATCACGCCGTCATCAACGGAACGCCAAAGGACACGTCTCGAGAGCCAAACCAGGGGGCGCACTATAAGCGCGTCATACAATTCGTCAATGTAGTATTTGTCGCGAAGCACACGCTGCCAGCCCCGTTCCTCGGCAGCCTCCGCGGCACGCGGCAATTGGCCAGGTTTGAGAAGCACAACCGCGGCAATGATTCCTGCCAACGCTACCGCCGTGGCACCACCGAGCAACGCCCACTCCGTTCCCACCTCTAGATGAATTGCTCCCCAATACGACGCGGATCCCGCGGTCACCGGCTCTAACCAGTGCTCCAACCACCCGGACCCGGGGAAGATGTGAGGCAGGTTCAGCAACCCACCACCGATTGCCAAGACAGCCAAAACGGCAAGGGGTCCGGTCATGCTCCAGGGGGCTTCATGCAGGTGTTTGCGCTCCTGCACACCCGTCCGATTGGTCCCGTGAAACGTATAGAGCATCATCCGGGTCATGTAGAAAGCCGTCAGCAGGGCAGCCGCCGATCCAACTACCCACATCGCCATAAAAATCGGCGCGTCGTGTCCACGGGCAAAAGCGACGGCCAGAACGCCGTCCTTAGAAAAGAATCCCGAAAGCGGCGGAATACCCGCAATGGCAAGTGTTGCAATCCACATCAACGCGGCCGTCCATGGCATGAAGCCACGGAGACCTCCCATATTCCGCATGTCTTGTGCATCGTCTTTGGAGTGTGTGGCGTGATGCGCATGGTGCATGGCGTGGATAACACTGCCCGATCCCAAAAACAAAAGCGCTTTAAAAAAGGCGTGGGTCATCAAGTGAAAAACGCCGGACGCATACGCACCGAGCCCCACTCCCATAAACATGTAACCCAGTTGCGACACGGTCGAATACGCCAAAACTTTCTTAATGTCCCACTGCTTGAGCGCTATAGTTGCCGCAAACAAGGCGGTGAGCGCGCCGACACCCGCGACGACCGCACTGGACACAGGCGCCATGGCGAACAGCACATTGCTCCGCGCCACGAGGTAAACACCAGCGGTGACCATGGTGGCCGCGTGGATCAGGGCCGAGACAGGCGTGGGACCGGCCATGGCGTCGGGCAACCACGTAAACAAAGGGATCTGCGCAGACTTCCCAACACAACCGAGGAAGAGGAACATCGTGATTAACGTGACCGTGGCTCCACCGACGGTAAACGCCGTTGGGGCAGCGTCAAACACGGCACCGAAATCGAGCGACCCAGTGGATCGATAGATCATGAACATCGCCACCATGAGACCGAAGTCTCCGATGCGGTTCATGACAAACGCCTTTTTACCGGCATCGGCGTTGGCATTGTCAGTGTACCAGAAGCCGATCAACAAATAGCTACAGAGCCCGACGCCTTCCCACCCAATGAACAGCACAGGGAACGACGATCCAAGCACCAAAACAAGCATGAAGAACACGAAGAGGTTGAGGTACGCGAAGTAACGCGCATAACCTTCATCCGTCCTCATGTACCCAACGCTGAAGATATGAATAAGCGAACCAACACCGGTCACAACCAACAACATCACCGCCGAGAGTTGATCAACCTGGAACGCGATGTCGAGCTGCAGATCGCCCACCGGCATCCAGCTCCACAACTGAATGATAAACGGGGCCTCATGGGCTGCACCACTCAGACCCGTCACGACGGCGATTGCCACTGCAAAAGACGCGATCAACACTCCGACACCGATTGCACTCACAGCCGTCTTAGCATTGGGGCGGAAAAAACTCAGCCAGCCATTTGCCGCAAAACCCAAACGGCCACTTCCGCCGCCGCGACCGCCATCACGAAAAACACAACCACTTGCCCTTCCGGCCCAAGCTGTTGAGCTAGCGCGATAAACGTGAGGTTTACCGCATTCAACATGAGTTCAACACACATGAATATGATGATGACGTTGCGGCGGAGCAGCACGCCAGCCACACCAATGCTGAAGAGAATCGCGGAAACGCCAAGTGCCGGAGCGAGCATTACAGTTTCCGTTTTGCGAGGACAATGGCACCCGCCGTCGCGGCGAGTAGAAGGATTCCCGTGATTTCAAACGGGATCAAATAGTCTCGGAACAACGGTTCGGCGACAAAATTCACCGCACCCTGTTGCTGTGTCCGCCGTGCCACTTCGCCCGCCGGCAATACGAAGTCTCCGGCCGGGAGCAATTGCCGGAAGGCCCACAATTCAAAAACCAACAACGCCCCGAGCCCACCGGCGATCACACGACCCGGCCACCCAACCATGTCACTGGATGTCGATGCGCCGAGGTTGAGCAACATGATAACAAAGAGGAAGAGGACCATCACGGCACCGGCGTACACCATGATTTGAACAGCCGCGATAAAATGCGCGTCCAGCAACACGTAAATCGCGGCCAACGAGAACATCGACAAAACCAGCCACAACGCGCTGGCCACCGGATGGCGCCGGGTCACACACAAGAATGCGGAGACCACCGACACCGCTGAGAATACCCAAAAAAGAGCATTGCTCATGACTCACTGCCCCTTCGGATCGGCAGGATCCCACAACGAGGACACCGGGTGTGTCTGAGCACAAAGACGTTCGAGGTCGTACACAAATCGGTCTCGGCTGTATTCGGCATTTTCGTAGTGGACGCCAACGTGGATGGCTTCTTCGGGACAAACTTCCTGGCAATATCCACAAAACACGCACCGGAACTCGTCAATCTCATAAATCAACGGATATCTGTTGCCTTCCTCATCTTCTCCGGGGACGAGCTTGATACAGTTGGCGGGACAAACCTGCGGACAGAGGCCACACGCGACGCATTTTGCGCGTCCTTGTTCGTCCGTAAGCATGCGGTGTGTACCACGCCACCGATTGGTGATCTCATAATCGTCTGTTTTCTTCTCCTCCGGATACTGCATCGTGACTTTGGGACGGAAGAGATGCTGGAACGTAAGTCCCATGCCCTTCAACGTTGCGCGAAGGTAACTAACTCCCTCCGTCGGGCGTGTGACCGTTTTGACCGTTATTGCCATGACGTCCTCGCTCGCGTGTTTGCAGCACCCGACATAATTCGGTTTCGGTCAAACACACCAAATGTCAGGAACAAAATCACCACGTTGATTCCGAATAGGATCAGACCACCGGTAACCCCCAATCCGATTCCCACCTCGTCCAGTATCAAAACGGTGGTAGCGACCACCATTACATAACCCAGCGAAAGGGGCAGCATCACCTTCCACCCCAATGTCATGAGTTGGTCGAATCGGAATCGCGGCAACGTCCATCGAATCCAGATATACGTATAGATGAAGAACAGCGTCTTTGTCAGAAAAGCACCGTGGGTAAGGATTGTCTTGAGCAACGTGGGGTCCGAATTGTCCCAAGCCGTGAACGGAATGTCCCACCCACCAAAAAAGAGTGTCGCGATCAGCGACGAACCGACAATGATGTGTGTGTATTCCGCGATGAAAAACATCGAGAACTTCATCGAGCTGTATTCCGTGTGATAGCCGGTGACCAACTCCGACTCCGATTCGGGCATGTCAAACGGCAATCGGTTCGTCTCTGCCAAGGCACTGATAAAGAAAAGCACGAACCCCAACGTCAGCGCCAAAATGAACCATACAGATTCCTGTTGGACCCGGATGATCTCCGACAGGGTGACGTTGCCCGCAAGTATGAGGATGGTCACGATGCTGAAACCCAGGGAAACTTCGTAACTGACCATCTGCGCGCTAGCCCGCAGCCCGCCGAGAAACGAGTACTTGCTATTTGATGCCCAACCCGCCAAGACAATTCCGTACACACCGAGACTTCCTACCGCCAGTATGTAAAGAAAACCAATAGGCAAATCGGCAATCATCATAGGTGTTGTGCCGGAGTGGGCAAACTCGCCCAAAAGCGGCACGGCAAACCGAAAATCGAGTGGTAGCGGGGATGCAAACGGAACCACCGCAAAGAGGAGCATTGCCGGAACGAACGAAAAAACCGGTGCAAGCAAGAAGAGCGTGCGATTTGCCTCAGCGGGCCACGTCTCTTCCTTCATGAAGTTTTTCACGCCATCAGCCACCGACTGTAAAAGTCCCGCGGGGCCAACCCGGTTAGGACCTAAGCGGCCTTGCTTCCAAGCAGAAACTCTCCGTTCCGCCCAGATCACCATCATGACCCCAATATTCAACGCAGTGAACACAGCGGTGATCTTCAATGACGCAACGAGAATAAACCCTTTCAGTTCGGGCGTCACATCATACTCCTGCCGCCGCAGGCTGAGCGGTCACACGACCGAGCAACCCCAACTGAGCATGGGACAATCCAGCAAAAGCCGGCTCGGATTCTGCCAGAGCGTCAAATACCGACACGGCACTTCCGAACGACGCCTGGCCGCGGACCTCTGCAAGTAACTCGTCGAGCACCCACCAGGCCGGACGCGCCATGCCGGGAGGAGATTTGGCTTGCAGATATCGTTGAACACGCCCGTCCCGATTCACGAAGGAACCATCCTCTTCGGCTACGTTGCTGATTGGGAGAATGAACGAGGCACCGCTCACCACGTTCGGCAACACCGTGCC
>JAZDDC010000152.1:0-9963 GCA_036679565.1 Gemmatimonadota bacterium | reverse complement strand
ACCCGCTGCCCGCTGCCCGCTATCCGCTGACAGCTATCCGCTATCCGCCGCCCGTTCCCAACGCCGCGCCCGGCGTCAGTATGGGCCGGTTCCTCGATTTTGGGCGGGATTCGTTTCGGCCCTTCAGGAGTTGGCGTTTTGGGGCCGGGGGCTGGCGGCAATAAGAAAGCGGGTAGCGGGTAGCGGGCAGCGGGCAGCGCTCACATTGCTAACAACATTTGTAACCTTCAACTGCACTGGCAATGCCAACACCATAGTCATCGGCTCAAAAAACTTCACCGAATCCATTCTTCTTGGGGAATTGCTTGCGCAACATCTGGAACGCCGTGGGTTTGACGTGGAGCGAAAGTTTAACCTCGGCGGTTCATTCATCGCGCACCAAGCTGTGATCTCGGGGCAGATGGACATGTACGTGGAGTACACGGGCACCGCCCATGCTGCGATTCTTGAGTTGCCGTTCGAACGCGACCCAACCACCGTGCGTCTCGCCGTGGATAGTATCTATGCCGATCGTTGGGATGTGGAATGGACCGAGCCACTTGGATTTGAGAATACCTATGCGATGCTTGTCCGCGGCCAGATGGCGCGAGACCTGGACATAACCTCCCTGTCGGATGCGGCACCGTTCATTTCGGATTGGAAGGGTGGATTTGGTTTTGAATTCACGGGGCGGGCTGATGGGCTACCGGGGTTACAGGAGTGGTACGAGTTTGAGTTCAACAAAGCCCCGGCCGTCATGGACCTATCGCTCACGTATCGCGCGTTGTCCGAAGGCACCGTCGATTTGATTGCGGGTAACTCAACGGACGGTCAGATCGAGGCGTTGGATCTTTTCTATTTGCAGGATGACCGCGGTTTCTTTCCGCCGTATGAGGCAGTCCCTGTCGTGCGTCAGGCAACGTTGGAACGATTCCCCGCAATTCGAGAAGCGTTGCGTGAGTTGGGCGGTGTCTTGCCGGAGGCGACCATGCGTAGCTTGAACTATGCTGTAGACGGTGAGGGTCGTGACTTGAACACCGTTGTCACCGAATTCCTCGATCAATTGTCCCGGTAAGTGTTTGTCTTCTCGTTGGACCCGCGCACGATCCGCGTAGCCGCAGGTGTGCTTGTTGTTTTTGGCGTCACGTCAGTGGTATTGGCAATGCTTCCCTCCGGTCTTCAAGGGATGGCAACGGATCGAGGTGCTAGTATACAGAACGATACGGCATCGCAATTGATCGAGGAATTAGGATGTAGTGTTTGTCACGCCGGTGTTGCGGCTTCGGCGGAAACCGTTCGTGCAGGCACACCTTCGTTGTCGAACGCTAGTCAGTATGAACCGTCGCACATCTTTTCCTATCTGTTGAATCCACAGCGGATTAGGCGTGATATTGGCGCATCGCGCATGCCTGCGTTTGGACTGGACGAACGTGAGCGTTTGGCGTTGACGCTGTATTTGCAGACACTCGATGGCTCCGTTGGCTCGAGTCCGGGTGTGTTCGTAGACCACTTTGAAAGTAAAACCAGGGGCGAACGACGAGCACTTGATCGCTCCTTCGCGCGGTCGAAACGCGCCAACAATGATGTCACGGCCGAGGCCGGCGCGAGGCTGTTCGTGGCTTTCAATTGCGCGGGATGTCACGAGACGGGAGGGGTGCAACCGGCCGTCGTTGGGCCGGATCTCTCGACTGTCGGCAGATTGCACGCAGATTGGCTGGAGGAATACGTACGGTCGCCGGTGGCGATCCGACCGTTTGGTTTTCATCCGGGCTCGGGGGCGCGCATGCCCAACTTCTCATTGTCGGGGGAAGAAGCGCGGGTGCTGACGGAGCATCTGCTGGCGGCAAGCCCGCAAACAACAGGGGTGGCGTTTTCGATAAGATCTCTTTCTGCGTTCGCGGAGGATAAAGCGTTCCGCTTGATTCGAGATCGGCTGGCATGTTTGGGATGTCACCGCTTGGGTGGTGGGGGTGGAAGGATTGGACCTGACCTTTCCAACGTCGGAGGTCGGCTCGCGGCTCAGTCTATCTACTCCATGTTGACGGCCCCGCAGCGCCAGGTCTCCGGTTCGATCATGCCGCACCGGCCGATGCCGGAAGATAGAATCGAACTCCTCGCCAGTTTTCTCGCGCGTCGAAACAGCGCGACAACAGACTCATACGCTTCCCCTTTGAGTTACGTGACTGTCCAGCCAACGGCTGGTACGAGCGGTGAGGATCTCTACGGTCGGTTCTGCGCGGCGTGCCACGGTGTCGATGGTGGGGGAGACGGTTTCAATGCGATGTTTTTGCCGATCATGCCGACGGCGCACGCGGATTCTGCATACATGTCGACCAGACCGGACGATACGCTCTTCGACGGGATACACGCTGGTGCGTATATCTTGGGAAAGAGTCACAGGATGCCGGCGTTCGGACAACGTCTAACGTCTGATGAGATCCGTCGCATTGTTTCGTACATGAGAGATCTTTGTCGATGTGTTGGGCCGGCGTGGTCGCGCGACGGGCGAGGGGCCTAACATGGGGAAGAAACGACGCTCGGGGTCCCGGAAACGAAAAATGTCCGGCGGCCAGCCGGCGGGGACGGTGCCGGAAACCACTATCCATTCGCGGTCGTCGTTTCGGTTGGTGTGGTCGATTGTCGGTGGAGTGTTCCTGGCGGGGATTGCAGTAGCCGTGGTCTTACTGCGTTTTGGGGATTCAGGTCCGAATCCCGTGACGCCGTTTCCACCGCCGCAACCGATTGTTGCGAGCATCGACGTATCCTCCGACGACTTTGCCGGCGCGGATGCGTGTGGGGAGTGTCATCAGAAACAATATCGTATGTGGCAATCCTCTACGCATGGGCGCGCGGGTGGGCCAGCCAGTACTTCGACCGTGATTGCACCGTTCAATGGCCGGGCCATCCGGTTTGCCGACGCTGTTGTGATACCGTCGGTCCGCGACGGCGAATATCAATTCACGGTTCGCCAAGATGGGCGAGAGGAGATCGTGTTTGCCGTTGACGGTGTGATTGGCGGTGGACACATGGTTGGGGGTGGGACGCAAGGATTCGTTTCCGAATATCCTGACGGCACCGTGAGATTTCTGCCATTCGACTGGATACGTGAGGAACAGCTTTGGTTTTGCAACACTATTTCCAGGGCTGAGCGTGGTTGGACGCGTATTACGTCCGATATGCGATTGGCGGATTGCGGTGATTGGCCACCCATCAGAATTCTCGGGACACACGGCGGGTTTTCCAACTGTCAGGAATGTCACGGCAGTCAGATCGTTACTGAGTACGACAACGACGCGAAACGATACGAGACGAGTTTTACCGACTATGCAGTGAATTGTGAATCGTGCCATGGGCCGGGAGTAGAACATATTAAGCGGGCCAACGAGGGAGACCTGGACAACGCAACGGACATTGGCATAAAGACGTTCGCGACTGTCAATGTAGATACCTCGCTGGCCATTTGTTTTCAGTGTCACGCCGTCAAGACCGTATTGTCGGAAGGCTACCTTCCGGGGGAGCCGTTCGAGCAACACTATTCGCCGAAACTCGAAGTCATGGGTGAGTCACCGTTGTTTCCGGATGGACGGGTTCGGACGTTTGCCTACCAACAAAATCATGAGTACAGCGATTGTTATCTCAGCGGTACGATGAGTTGTGTGGATTGTCACGACCCTCACAGCAACGACTACCGTGATATCTATGGCCGTCTCTTGGAAGGGCGATTTTCCAACGGACAGTGTCTCGACTGCCATGCCAGCAAAGCGGAAGATCTGACGGCGCACACAAAACATCTGCCGGATTCGCCCGGGAGTCAGTGCGTGTCCTGTCATATGCCTTACTTGCAACATCCCGAACTGGGGGACGACCTTCGGTTCGCCCGTTCGGACCACACGATACCAATTCCTCGTCCTGCATTTGATGATCAATTGGGTGTCGAGAACGCATGTTCGAGTTGCCATGTCGAGCGACCCGTCGCCGTGTTGGAAGAACAAGTGCGCGAATGGTACGGAGAGATCAAGCCACATAAGGATATCATTCGTGGGCTCTTGAGTGCCGAAGCGATCACGGACCGTGTTGAAGCTCTGGGCGAATTGCTACCCGTCAATGCAAGCCATTCCCTAGCTATCCTGGACGCGCTGGGTGTGTTTATCGAGCGTCACTTGGGACCCGACATGCTGACACTCGAATCAGAAGTCGTTGAGCGATTCAAAGCACTTGCCGTGTATGACAACGTAGACGTCCGGGCTGTCGCGTTGGCGGGTCTGCATCTCTCCCGTGGCGCACAGGCCGATGTGCGCGAGTTTCTTGTCGATCAGTTGACGTCGTTGACGCCGGTAACGGACGGCCTAGTACGAACCCGTTGGGCGATCACGTTAGGTTATGTTGGTGATGTTTATCGCGCACGGGGAGAACTGGGTTTGGCAACCTTGGCCTATCGCAAAGCGGTCGAGGTAAAGCCAAATGATGCCACGGTCCTGGCCCAACTCGCCGACACGTATGCGCGTCTCGACCAATTCGACACCGCGGTGGAGTTTTTTACACGTGCCATCGACGCGGATCCAAATCGTCCGTTGACATGGGTGAACCTAGGCGTTGCCCTCGAAGGTCGAGATCAAATGGCGGATGCGGCCGTTGCATACGGTCGTGCCCTGGACGTCGATCCGAATCACGTTTTTGCGTTATTTAATCTTGGTAACTATCACCTGCGGCGCCAAGAGTTAACTGAGGCCATCGAGTTTTACGAACGCGCCGTCGCCTCAGACCCATCCCTTGCGCAAGGGCACTATCTCTTGGCCCAGGCGCTTGCACAGACGAACCGGCTGGATGAGGCGTTGGATGCGGTTAGAAGAGCGTTAGAGTTTGATCCGAGCAACGTAAACGCACGGGCATTGGAAGCGAGACTGAGCAACGTTAAACGTTAAACGTTCAACACCCAACGCCCAGCATCAATTTTCAACGTTTCACCGTTCAAGCGTCGTTCGGGTCCCGGGTGTTGGCAAAAGATTCAACGTTCAACGCCCAACGCTCAGCATCAATGTTCAACGTTTCACCGCTCAAGCGTCGTGTCGGCCTCGGGTATCGGCAAAACCTTGAACGTTCAACGTCGAACGTTGATGCTGAGCGTTGAGTGTTGAGCGTTCAACGTTGAACGTTGATCAGTCTGATGATCGGAATCAGTTCCGCAACCTCCTCGGCAATACCGCTTTCAACGGTTTCAGCTAAGAACCCGCCAACGTCCCGTCCCAAACGGTCAATCTCCGTGTCACAAAGACCAACTGTTTTCATGCGTTGTGCGAGGGTATCTGGGGTGATGAGTGCCAGCAGTTCGCCGGTGCGACCGGCATCGCCAAGGGCTGCCTCACGTGCCCACGGGTCGGCATCGGGGACGCCTTCGGCAATCTTGGCAAATGTGTTCCGGGGTGTAGCGAGTTTGATGACCATGAAGAGGGGGCGAAGACCGGCCAATGCCTTTGACTGATCACCATCAAGGCTAGCCGTAACGCGGTCCAGAAGGGTCAAGTGCAGCTCCGTTAGTTGAGGATTCCACCACCTAACAAACGTGAACCGTCGTAGAGTTGGGCTCGGCGGACTCAGCGATCCGGGCGGGTACTGGACGAGAACGGTAGCGAATTTGCAGGTGGCACGTATCGCCTACACGGAGAGTATCGGCAAGCCAATTCACTTCCTTTAGCTCAGCTTTATGGTTGAACAACTCGGACGCCGGGCCGATGACCACCTTGCGTTCGTGTGGTTCGATCCGTGTGACGAACATCGGTTCCGAAAATCCGCCCGGCAGTCCCTTGCGCTGACCGATTGTGTATCGGGCAAAACCCTGATGTAAGCCCAATGCATTTCCGTTGCTGTCAACGAACGGACCTGGTGAGAGGGAGGGCGCGTCGGGACCCAGTTTTTCTTCCAAAACCTTCACGTAGTCGTTGTCCGGAACAAAACAGATCTCAACGGATTCTTTTTTGTCTGCCGTGGCAAGCCCAAGACGGCGTGCAATGTATCGTGTCTCTGTCTTTGTCAGCGAGCCAACGGGTGTCAGCATCCTTCTGACGACGTCACGCTGGATGCCCCAAAGAAAATAGGTTTGATCCTTGCCGGAATCCGCGCCTCGGTAGAGGTTGCCGTCTTTGCTGACCGTGTAATGCCCTGTAGCAATGTATTCGCAATCTAGCGCATCGGCGTGTGCTGTTAGGTCGCGAAATTTTGTGAAAGAATTACAACGTACGCATGGAATGGGTGTGCGGCCCTGGGAGTATTCACGCACGAAATCATCAATGACGTCACGTCCAAATCGGTCCTCGAAGTTAAGAACGTAGTGGGGGATATCGAGGCTTGCCGCCACGCGGGCGGCATCTTGTATCGAGTCCACCGAACAGCATGGACGGTCCGGGACGTCTTCGGTGTAACAAAAAAGTTTCATCGTAGCCCCGATGACGTCGAACCCCTGTTCGACGAGGAGTGCCGCCGCAACGGATGAATCCACGCCACCTGACATGGCGACCAATACACGTGCGCCGCGCTTTGGCGACTGCGAGGAACGTGACATTTTTACCTACCGACCCAACGTCGCGGCGAGCCCGCGCACTTTGTTTACGATTCCGGGAATAACGTCAAGAGCGTGTTGCACGTCGGCCCGGGTGGTTTGCTTGTAGACCGAGAATCGGAGCGAACGAGTTGCCAGGTCGCGAGGGATTCCGATGGCCGTTAACACACGCGACGGCTCAACAGTTCCGGTGTGGCACGCGGAGCCTGCCGAGCACGCGATGCCCGCAAGATCCAAATGCATCACCATGGCTTCGCTATCGATGCCGGGAATGGCGACATTGCTTATGTGTGGGGCGCGTGGTCCACGCGCTCCAATGATTTCGACGTCTGGCACGATTTCACGAAGCGTTGTTTCGAAAAAATCACGCAAGGTGCGGTACTGTGCTGCGTCTTGTTCTTGGTGTTGCACGGATAATTTCACGGCTACCCCAAGGGCGACGATACCGGGTACGTTTTCAGTCCCGGAACGCAGACCAAACTGTTGCCCACCGCCATGCGTGATACAGTGTACGGCTTGTCGATCCTTCACAATGGCAGCGCCGACCCCCTGTGGAGCACCAATCTTGTGACCCGCGATAGCGAGGAAATGCAGCGGAATATCCCGCATCGTGCACGGAATCTTCCCTACCGCTTGCACGGCATCTGTATGCAGGGGTGTTGCATACTCGTGGCAAATATCAGCGAGTGCGGCTATATCTTGTATCAATCCAACTTCGTTGTTGACCCACATTGTACTGACCAGTGCCAAGCCTTGCTGGAGCGCAGGACGCAACGCATCCCGTTCCACCTGACCCGATTCGTCCACCGGTAACACAACCGCCTTACCACCCATCCGTTCCACCGCGTACGCCGCTTCCAAAACACCGGGATGCTCCACCGCAGAAACGGCCACTGCAAACGGTCGTCCGGCATCCCGAGCAGCAAGTGCACCCCCAACGACGGCGAGATTGTCCGCCTCGGTTCCACCCGCCGTAAAGATGACCTGGTTTGGCTCAGCGCCCAGCGCGACGGCGATTTGCTCGCGGGCCGTTGCAACCGCTTGCTTGGCCTCGCGTCCAAACCGGTGTGCCGAACTCGGATTCCCAACGCCCCCCGGTCCCAAGTAGGGGAGCATGGCATCCAGAACCTCCGGCCGGACCGGAGTAGTGGCGGCATTATCTAGGTAGGCGGTGTGGGTTGTTGGTTCCATGGTCGTGAAAGGTAACGATGTGACGGGGGAGCTTGGAGTGGCGTGTTTATCGCTGCCCGCTACCCGCTACCCGCTGCCCGCTTTTTTAAGCGGACTAACTATCCGTCTTGTACGGCGCGGTGCGTTAGGTGAAGGCGCTAGACCGAATAAGCGGGTAGCTGGCAGCGGGCAGCCCCTAATCAAAACGTACTAACACCGAGACTAACCACGTCCTCCACCTCAACAGTCTCCACCGTACCAAACGGCTCCCCGTACATTTTCCTTATCATACTCCCGTAGTGGGCGTTTTGGGTCCGGATGAGGTCGTATAGATCTTGGCCCGTTGGGAAAATTTCGCCCGCGGACTCAGCGCCGTCGAATTGCGAAGCATAACACTTGATGGCCGCCAGTTTTGTTTCAAATTCTTCCGTGATATCGACGACAAACGACGGTTTTGCGGCGTCCTCCCGATACGCTTGCGCATAGAGGACTTTGTGTGGTCGGTGTGGCTGTCCGGCTGCCGCGTATCGCTTCAGACCGGCAAGATAGCAGGCGTCCCGTGCAAGTTCAGACGCCAAACGGTGATCTGGGTGTCGACCCACGGGGTAGGGCAGGATAACCGTTGTTGGTCGAAGGTCACGAATGTGTTCGATGACGATGCGTCGTGTTTCGTCCGTGTTGTGAAGACCGGCGTCGGGTAGACCGGCGTTGACGCGCACGGTGACGGACATAACCTGAGTCGCTTGTGCGGCTTCTTCGGATCGGAGGTCTGCGGAGCCGAGTGTCCCGGTTTCTCCAGCCGTCAGATCGAGGATACCGGTTTTATATCCGCGGCGTGCCATTTTTATCAAAGTTCCGGCGCAGGTGAGTTCTACGTCGTCGCGGTGCGCGGCGATTGCAAGAAGATCGACGTGGTTAGGCATAGGCTTGGTTGTTTGGATGTCGTTACTCGTAAATCAAATACAACTCACTCATACCGTAATGCCTCAACAGGATCCAATCGCGCCGCCCTGTTTGCGGGAAGCAACCCGAACACCAGTCCTATGACGATGGAAACCAGACAGGCAACCAGTGCGCTCCAGATAGGCACACCGGGTTCGAATCCAAGCACCATTTTCAGACCCTCGCCCGTGATGGTACCAAACAAAACACCAACGGCACCGCCGAGCAGTGTGAGTGTGGCGGCCTCCACGAGGAACTGCCACAGAATCTCGCGTCTGGTGGCGCCCAGCGCTTTTCGCACGCCGATTTCCCGCGTCCGATCTGTGACTGAGACCATCATGATTGCCATGACACCAATCCCACCCACCATGAGTGCAACACTCGACAGTACGATCATGACAAGGAAAAAGACACCGGTGAGTTTGTTGAAGATGTCGAGTATTTGATCCTGTGTCAGCATGTCAAATGTGTCTGGGTCGCCGGGTCGGAGATGTCTGAGTCGTCGTAGCGCCACCGTTGCGGCGTCCTGTGCGGTTTCGACGCTAACACCCGATCTCGGCTTTGCGACGAGCCATAGTGCATTGGTCTCGTCGTAGCGAAAGTAGCGCCGTCCCGTTTCGTAGGAGACGATGGCGCCGATCTGCTGAGTTGGCGGTTGAAAAATGTTCTCGGGTGTTTGGTAGACTCCGATGACCTTCAGCGGGATTCCGCCGATCAGAACGGTTTGACCGAGTGGATTACGCCCACCGAGCAGTTTTTGCGCCGTCGTCGCCTCGATGACAACGACCTGTGTTCCTCCTCGCAATTCGGATTCCGTGAAAAACCTGCCCGACAATAACGTCCCACCCTGCATCTCCATGTAATGGTCGTCGGCGGCAAAGATCGTCATCAACTGTGTCCGTGTTCCTTGATACTCCATCCGTTGGAAAAGCTGAATCCAGATACCACCGTAGCTAATTTCCGGCAACCGGTCGATCGCTTCGGCCTCTTCCGCCTTGACCACCGGGCGGATGCGCACTTCCCGGGGAAGATTGTCGGGATTGAGAGGTGTTTGTGAGAAAAACCGCATGACGTAGAAGGTGGTAGGCCCCGCGACTTCGATGGTGGCCACGATCTGCTGTCTGAGACCTTCTACCACGGACGCCATCATCATGACTGTTGAAACGCCAATCACGATGCCCAGAATAGTTAATGCGGATCTCAGCTTCTGACTGGCAATCGATGACAATGCGACCGCTGCGCCTTCCACTAGGTTTGGCACACGCATGGTCTATTCCTGTCTCAATGCGTCGATTGGGTCCAGACGCGCCGCCCGCCGG
>JAZDDC010000151.1:0-2362 GCA_036679565.1 Gemmatimonadota bacterium | reverse complement strand
GGCGACATCCCGATGCGTCAGGTGCTCAAGACGCTTTTCCCCGAACGGTCGCAGGATGATTTGCCGGACGTTAAGCCAAACGTTCTGGGCCGCATGTTGAACCGCATCCGTCTTGGTCGTGGGGTACGTATCCAGGGGGTTGATGGCATGCTCGTTCGATACGCCCAATGCTGTCAGCCCGTACCGGGGGATGCAGTGTCTGGCTACGTCACAAAAGGGCGAGGTATCTCTATTCACCGCGCCGATTGTCCAAGTTTGCTGACGCTCTCCGACAATCCGGATCGACGTGTGCAAATCGACTGGCAGGAAATGGAAGGGGAGGTGTACGAGGTGTGTCTTGCTGTTGTTGGAGAAGACAGACGAGGCCTATATGCCGACATCATGCACGGTGTGTCCGGCACTGGCACCAACATTCGTGGTGCGGAACTTCGTAGCGGCGACGGCGAGATGTTCGGATCGGTGTTCGTAGAAGTCGAGAACAGTGTGCAACTGGCCAAAGTCATGAAAAGCATTCGGCGGATCAAAGGTGTTGCACGTGTTGAACGACGCGAAGCTAAGCAGAGTACGGAAAACGCGGAAGCGTGAGTGTGTTCGACCTGGAGCTGCCGTTTAAACTGGCGGGCGACCAACCTACGGCAATTCGCGACTTAATGGACGGACTGGCCGCCGACGCCAAGTATCAAACTTTGTTAGGTGTTACGGGTTCGGGCAAAACAGTAACCGTCGCGAAAGTGGTTGCGGAGTTTGGACGACCGACCCTGGTCCTGTCCCACAATAAGACGCTTGCCGCGCAGCTATACGGTGAACTCAAATCCTTCTTTCCGCGCAATGCCGTCGAATACTTCATCTCGTATTACGACTATTACCAACCTGAAGCGTACGTGCCGGCCACGGACACGTATATCGAGAAGGACTCCTCCATCAACGACGATATCAACGCGCTCAGACTGCGTGCCACGTCCAGTCTCATGGAACGGAATGATGTCATCATTGTGGCGACCGTTTCTGCGATTTTTGGTCTTGGGGATCCCATTGAGTATCGCAACCTGATGGTCATGATCGAGGTCGGTGGCGAACGGTCACGTGACGGTATCTTGGAAGAGTTGGTACGCATTCAGTATTCGCGAAATGATGCGGTGCTCGAACGCGGCGCCTTTCGGGTGCGCGGGGACACGATCGAAATCTTTCCGGCGTATGAAGAACAGGCGGTGCGGATCGAGATGTGGGGTGACACCGTTGAACGTGTGACGAAGATCGATCCGCTGACTGGAAAAGCCATCACCGATCTGACGCAGTGCGCCGTGTACCCCGCAACCCACTTCGTCGTGCGACGACCGGCAATCGAACGCGCCATTACCCTCATCAAAGCCGAATTGACCGAGCGTCTGACCGACCTCAGACAGGCCGGTAAGCTGCTCGAAGCGCAACGACTCGAGACACGAACAAATTTCGATATTGAGATGTTGCTCGAGATTGGAACGTGTGCGGGTGTCGAAAATTACAGTCGCCCGCTCACGGGTAGAGCCGCTGGGGAGCGGCCTGCGTGTCTATTGGACTATTTCCCGGCAGATTTCCTGACAATCATTGACGAATCCCATGTGACCCTACCGCAAATCGGCGGGATGTACGAAGGTGATCGTTCACGCAAGCTCACACTGGTAGATTTTGGGTTCCGGTTGCCCTCCGCGTTGGACAACCGACCGCTCAATAAACACGAGTTTCGCGCCCTGGTGCCACGTATCATCTTCGTGTCGGCCACGCCCGGGGACACAGAAGTAGCGATGTCCGAAGGTCACGTCACCGAACAGATCATTCGACCTACCGGTTTGATTGACCCGGTGGTCGAAATACGGCCTGTGGCCGGACAGGTGGACGACCTCTTGTCGGAGATTCGTGGCTGTGAATCGCGTGGCGAGCGTGTCTTGGTCACGACACTGACCAAGCGCATGGCGGAAGATCTGACGGACTATCTTCAACAAACCAACGTGCGTGTCCGATACATGCACTCCGATATCGATACCATCGAACGGATGGAAATCGTACGGGGGCTTCGCTTGGGCGAGTTCGACGTTCTCGTCGGCATCAACTTGTTACGGGAGGGGCTGGATCTTCCGGAGGTCGCGCTCGTTGCCATTTTGGACGCGGACCAGGAGGGTTTCTTACGTTCGGATCGTTCGTTGATTCAGACCGTGGGGCGGGCGGCGCGGCACATCAGGGGACGTGCGGTTTTGTATGCCGATCGTATGACGGGGTCGATGGAGCGTGCGCTGGGTGAAATGGATCGCCGACGCACTATCCAACGAGCGCACAACGAAAAACATGGCATCGTACCAGTTTCAATTCAAAAATCCGTAGATGAAAT
>JAZDDC010000150.1:0-6134 GCA_036679565.1 Gemmatimonadota bacterium | reverse complement strand
GGGCAGTGGCCGGCAGCAAGTCAACGCCGGGCGATACGTCGCGCACCTTCAGACCCGCGCCGCATGCATTGTCCTCGACAAGCACAACCCAGCGTGAGTGCCAGTCGGCACCGTCGTTGGCGGGATTTCCGTCCTGATCTTCGTCATAGAGCGGCGTGTCGTCGAAATCCGGATGGGCAGTGATCGCCAGCGACAAAATTCCTGATTCCCGGTCGAAACCGACCACGGATGGATCGAGACTGGTCGGCCAGACATAGGACTCAACTTTCGCACCTTTGAGCTGCCCTATTGGGATGGGCTTCACACTCCCGGCTACACCGACGACTTCCATGATGAAGGTTGTTAGACGGCCGTCCGTCGTCGCGCCGGCTCTGGTGATATCAAAAGCAGGCGTTTTGTCCGGCTCCGTCTTGCTGGTGATTTCTTGAGCAACAGCGTTGTGGAACGTGAGGGTTATCAATAACGCAAAGAATTGTGGCTTCATGGCAACGTCCTATGTAGTGTTGAGTCGATACCATAAAGCATGTAAGCCTGCTGAAAAAGCAGGTCGATACAAAGGATCACCGTCGCAAACATCTGATCTTGACCGCGAAGGGAAGAAAGCTATTGCGCCGAGATCCGGTGGGAGCAACGGTGACGGCGATCCATGAGCTTGGAGACTCCGCACAACACGCTCTGAACAAGAATTTGGAATCGCTGCTGATACGGCGCCTGGTGGAAAAGGATCGACAGCCCTTCGGGCAATGTCGTGACTGCCGGTATTTTGCGCGTCTGCATCCCGAGGGCAACCCACACTATTGCCAGTTGTTAGAAGAGAAGCTTGTCAAAGCGGATGCGCAGGCGATTTGCTACGAACAGCTGCCACGTTAGCGCCAGGAATCGTAAGTTCGACCGATATGCACGTTCAGAATGAACAACCCCAGCGGCGGTCGAAGGCTGACAGCCACCCGCGGTCAGCTGATCCAAAAGGTCCAGATCTAAATTCCTATGTCTTTCTGTAGCTAGACTTTAGCCACGAGCGCTTTAACATTGCGTCGTCACTCATCCCCCTCATGGAAGACATTGAAAGTGACGATGCATCGGTACCGGCGCCGATTTCTAGACCATTTATCGATAGACACCGGACGTCGACGTTTGACGATCCACCTCGCGGAAGCTGATCGCATCGAAGCCGTGGGTAATGGTGTGCGTCTTTACCTTACGGACAGGACCTTCGTACACGAGTCGTCGCTACCACTGCTCTTAAGAGAGTTGGATCCAACAAAGTTTATCCAAGTGTCACCGTCTACCATAGTAAACCTGGATCGGGTCGAGGAGTTTACGGTTTTGCCGAGCGGGGAATGTACGCTGACGCTGAGGGATGGGACGACAGTGGGCGCAGGAGCTATCGTGCGCGATCAAATAGAGGCGATCGCGAATGCGAACGTAACGCAATAGCGATTTGCGCAAGTTGGGTCATAGATCAACTCGGGCAGACTCCCAACCGGCAGGATCTTCATCCTGTTTAAAATATCGGGATGTATCTACCACCACATTGCCACCATCACGTGAGACCGGGAAGCGATCCATTCCACGTGTAGCGCGTCCGCTGATGAAGTTTCCATCGGGCGTATAGCGAGATTTGTGTTTGGGGCATTGGAAACGGCCGTCGCGCTCTCTCCATCGCAATGCCGTATTCTGATGTGGGCACGTCCTGCGGAAAGCGAACACTGACTGCCCGTGTCGCACTAGAATAACCTGTGCAGTTCTATCGATCGTCGCGCCTTCCGCCTGTGGAATTGGATACACGACGATGTCGCCGCTGCGTAGCAGCGGCTCCTCGAACACGATTGGCATGGCCGTTCCCGATTTGGGCCACAACCCCGCGGCGACTGCGGCGCCGGAGAGGAGACGGGCAACTTCAGCTATGAAATGACGGCGATCTGCGAGCGGGCAGTCCGAACAATCGTGCTTCTTGTGCATCTTCAAATATTCGTCATTGTCACGCCGGCAAAAATAACGGCGAGCCAGAGTACTAGACTTGTCAGTGCAAATGACCTGAGCCGACGCCAATGCCGACTCACGAGGGGATGCGTCTTGGTGAGCTTGTGTTCTTGGCGGACAATAAGCATCCCGTTCAACAATAGGGCGCCAACCAAACCCATCTTCATCCAAAACGCGCGCGACGTGATAAAGATTTCAAGATCAGCACCTAACATCAACACGCCACTGACAATCGTAAGGAAGAGACCAAAAACCACCCATTTGTGTACGCCGCCCGCCACTCGCAAATAGCGTCGTTTGTCTTCGACCGTGGCCCTTGCCGCACCGATTGCAGAACCATCGGCAGCAAGCGCCAATCCGCCCGACACGACCATGCCTCCAAAATGCCCGAATGTAACCGCAGTCTGAGCAAAAAGACTGTTGTTGTAAAACATGGCCCATGGATCGGCGACAGCGACGAGTTGATCGATAAGCATGATCCTCACCCGTTCCAGAGCACCATGAGCAACCAACCCGCCACCGCAATTCCCATAGATGAGACAGCCACATACTTATGAGGTGTCCAGCTCGTATCCCCCACCGCCAACCGTTGTTCGACAGAGTTCGTCGATGGTGCCAGGAATCCGGAAAACGCGAATCCAACATCAGCCGCAAACATCATCAGCGCGTGCAGTGTCCGTCGTGTCCTACCATTCGGATCTCGCGCGCTCTCGGACAGGTTCATGGCGCCAGTTACTGTGTTTACGAGAAACAGACCTCCCACTCCAATTGCAAGCGGCGTATGTGTGGTCTTCGCCCAGCCTGGCGCAAACCTTCCTTTGGTAAGCAACTGTTCGCCAGCGATGTATTGCAGCACGAACAACGGCAACATGGTGTAGCTCGCTTTGCGATGTATATCGAGCCTGCTGTAGTACGCATCACTGTACTCGAAGATCTCCTGGTCCTGAACCGTATCGGGAACAAAAACCCCCATGAGGGTCGGCACGGTTGCCGTGGTAACCGCATTGATCGAGCTACGATCAAAGGACCACCGGACCTGGGGCCCGCTGAGATCGTGTGGCAATAGTTGGCTTACCGAATCGCTCGGTGAAATCATCAGTGACGCCTGCGTAAAACTGGCAAAAGCAACAAAAAGAACACCCATGCGTGCTAAGGAGCTCCGTGAAATCGGTATCGACTGGTCCCTGGAAACTCACCACAACCGGCGACGCCGGCGCCCACGCGCCGAAGCCCGTGGCTCCTACGCTGTAAGGACCAATACGATATGCAGATAAGGTGCCAGGCGAAGTGACTGTGGTCACGCTAGTCACGGTTCACGGACCACATTGCCGGCGGTCCCGCCGGGGGCGGCGGGACCGTACAAACGCCAGCTACTTGATGGCTAGGCAGCCAACTCTGACGTGCAGTTGGGACAACGAGTGGCCTTGATGGCAACCGTAGACATGCAAAATGGGCAGTCTTTCTTGTCAGGGGGAGGGGGAGCGGCTTCTTCGGTTTTCTTGAGATTGTTAATCGACCTAACCAACATGAAAACAGCGAAAGCCACTATCAGAAAACTGACGATGTTGTCAATGAAGACACCGTAGTTGATCGTGACAGCTCCGGCTTCTTGGGCAGCCGCGAGTGTTGCATAAGGGCCAGGAGTCGCACCCTCTGTCAGCGTCATAAAGAGGTCGCTGAACTGCACGTTGCCCAACAACAAGCCGATGGGGGGCATGATGACATCGGAGACCAACGACTTCACGATAGTCCCAAACGCACCACCGATAATGATACCGACAGCCATGTCCATCACGTTGCCCCGCATCGCGAATTCCTTGAACTCTTTGAACACTTTGTACTCCTCAAGTAGAAAGAGATTACAACACTCAACGCTCAACACTCAACACTCAACGTTCAGCATCAACGTTCGACGTTCAACCGTTCGATGTTCGATGTTCGGCGTTCAATATGCGGGCCAATCCCGGCCTTCGTGAGGGCCACCCCGGGCTGTCGGACGATACAAAAAGGGGCTCAATTTTGTCGCCTGATTCAAGAAACCATCCCTTCTTACCAGAGGTCCACATGGTCCAACCCGGGAGCTACTCCACGCCTCAGTCATGGCAAATATCGCTGGCCTCCGTGCTCGCGATATCGAGCGTCGTACTCAACGTCACCACCACAACGGCACAGGCGCGAGGGGGCGGAGATGAAAAAGGGGCGTTGCCTTCGATCGAAGAGAAGACAGAAGGGATGCAACGAATTGCGGGTTACTTCCCGATGTATTGGGATGCGGACTTAGGAACACTTTGGATGGAGATCGACAAGTTCGACACGGAGATCCTCCACATTAACGGCATTGGGGCCGGTCTTGGATCCAACGATATCGGGATCAACAGGGGCCAATTGCAGGGTTCCCGCATCGTCGAGTTCCAACGTGTCGGTCGCAAGATATTGATGGCCCAACCCAACTATCGTTTCCGCGCTTCGACCGACAACACCGCTGAAGTGACGGCGGTGCGGGACGCTTTTGCGCGTTCGGTGCTTTGGGGATTCACCGCTGCCGCGCAAACCGACGATCGTATCCTCGTAGACCTGACGAGTTTCTTGATCCGCGACGTGACCAACTTGGCTCAACGGATGCGGCCGGGCACGTACCGACTCGACACGGGGCGCAGCAGCGTATACATGCCGATGACGATGGGGTTTCCAAAGAACACGGAGGTGGAAGCGGAGTTGACTTTTGTACGCCAGCCTGGCGGTGGGGGCGGAGGATTCGGTGGTTTTGGCAGGGACGGGAACTTCGAGGGGGTCTCGCAAGTCGCTGCATCAGGCGAAGCAGCCAGCATCCGAATGCACCACTCGTTTGTCGAACTGCCTGACGACAGCTACACACCCCGACTACACGACCCACGATCCGGTTACGGTGCAATCTCCTACGGTGACTACTCGACACCCCTCGGCGAGCCCATGGTCCGGCGGCTTATTCGAAGACATCGGTTGGAAAAAGTTGATCCCAGTGCCGCAATCAGTGATCCAGTCGAGCCAATCGTCTATTACTTGGATCCTGGCACACCAGAGCCGGTTCGGTCCGCTCTGCTAGACGGCGCCCGATGGTGGAACAAAGCGTTCGAAGCGGCCGGGTACCGCAATGCTTTTCGCGTGGAAATTCGGCCGGAAAACGTGAGTTCGTTAGATGTTCGATACAATGTCATCAACTGGGTGCATCGTTCCACACGTGGATGGAGCACCGGTGGGTCCGTGACTGACCCACGCACCGGCGAAATCATCAAAGGCGTGGTAACGCTTGGCTCACTCCGTATTCGGCAGGACTACATGATTGCGGAAGGTCTTTTGTCACCTTACACCAGCGGTGACGAAACACCCCCCGAACTGGCGGAGTGGGCGTTGGCGCGAATTCGACAACTATCGGCACACGAGATTGGACACACGTTGGGATTGGGACATAACTACTATGATTCGCGCGCAGGGCGAATCTCAGTGCTTGACTACCCCCATCCATTGATCACGCTGCGGTCCGACGGCGAGTTTGACTACTCAGCGGTATACGACGATGACATCGGCGAATGGGATAAGACAGCCATTACATATGGCTACCAGGACTTCCCCAACGGTACCGGCGAGAAGCAAGCGCTCGAAGAAATATTGGATGAAGCGTGGGGGCGTGACATCCGGTACATGACGGGTCAAGACGTCAGTGCAAACCCCAAGGTGGATCAATGGTCAAACGGAACCGACCCCGCCGCCGAACTCAACAGGATGATGGATGTCCGTGAAGCCGCGCTCGATCGTTTTGGCGAAAACTCCATCAAGCGTGGTATGCCACTCGCCACCATGGAAGAGGTTCTTGTACCGTTGTACATGCACCATCGGTACCAGGTCGAGGCGACTGCCTCTGCGTTAGGTGGGCTGCACTATATCTACGCAATGCGTGGGGATGGACGTGAGCCATTCCGCCGTGTCCCGGCAAATGAACAACGGGACGCATTGGATGCGCTCATGAACACGATTCAACCGAGTCAACTCGTGTTGCCCGACAAGATTGTGCAGCGAATCCCGCCACGACCAGCCGGATATCGCCGCAGCCGAGAGTTGTTTCCCCGCAACACGGGTTCAACATTCGACGTCATAACACCAGCCGTTGTCGCGGC
>JAZDDC010000015.1:0-2092 GCA_036679565.1 Gemmatimonadota bacterium | reverse complement strand
GAGATAACGGTTGATGGGCGTCAGATTACCATTCGCAACCCAGGTTTAATTGGATTCTATGAGCGGCGCGAGCTGGGGTACGGGCGCTTCCTCACCGAAAGCGAGATCGGTCGATCGAAAGGGTTCGATATGTCCAACCTTTTCCGCCGCCTCCGGTTCCCGCAGTGTGGGGTTCTTCGGCCATTCGTTGTGTATCTCGACGGGATCCGGGTGGTCGATATGCGCGACGGTCAGGGAGGGACTTCCGGGCTCGACCGCATAAACGATCTCGTTCCGCCTTCACAGATCGGGGGCATGGAGTTGTACCGGTTTGAGAGTGCGGCTCGACTGCCACGTGAGTTTATTCCGGCTGGGCCGTATTGTGCGGTCGCGATGTTTTGGACACGGGACCCGAAGAGCCCGTCGAACGCCACACTCACGGCACACCTTGGATCCATCGTGGGACGTGGCGCCAACTCAAGGTTTGCTGTTGGCGGCGGTTTTGGCTTTCCGTTACGATCACGATCGACATTGAGGTTTGACGTGAGCGCACAGGTCCCCTTGGAACAGTCCGCGGATTCGTGGCGAGTGTTCGTTCAAAGCACGGGTCGCCCGTTTGGCCAGACGTCGCTCTGGTATGTCGGTCTGGGCCTAGCACTAGTCAAACCCCGTGCCGGTGGTGGTGGTACCACTGTCACAACGGTTGAAACAAGTCCAGTTCTGGTTACCGGACTCCGAATCTTGGACAAGGCGCTCAGCCCGTTCGTTGAGCTACGCCTGTTAGACCCAACGTCGCTCAATCGGACCTCGGGGATGGTTGTTACGGGGGTTCAGTTGGACTTGGGCGGTCAACGTTGAAATGTTCATCTAGGGATCCCTGAGCATACGTTTTTTGAGTGGCAAAATGACATCCAAAGAATCAACTCCGCCCTCCGTCGCCATATCGCGTCGAGGGTTCGTAAAGGTCGGTGCTGCTGGAATGGGAACGGTGTTAGGCGCAGGCTGTGCCGAGCCTGCCGGTGGCAACCAGACATTTCAACTGGAACGACCGGGATTGGGTTCCGCTCCTCAAAGTCTGTTTGCAGCCCCGCCCATCGATGACGTACGTATCGGATTCGTGGGTGTCGGTGGAATGGGTTCCGCACACGTACGGAATCTCTTGAAGATCGACGGCTGTCGCATAACCGCCGTGTGCGACATCGTGGAAGAAAAGGTGACCCGGACACAGGATTCGGTTGTTGAAGCTGGGTTCGCGCGGCCAACTGGCTACACGCGTGGTGACACCGACTTTCGCCGTATGTGTGAAGAAGAAGACCTGGACCTCGTCTACACGGCGACACCATGGCGCTGGCATGTTCCCGTGTGCGTTGCCGCAATGCAAAACGGTAAACACGCCGCCACCGAAGTCCCGGCCGCATTAACGATCGATGAATGTTGGCAATTGGTCGAAACGGCCGAAGGTATGCAAAAGCATTGTGTCATGATGGAAAATGTGAATTACGGCCAATGGGAGATGATGGTTCTCAACATGGTCCGTCAGGGCGCGTTCGGCGAAATACTCCATGGCGAAGGTGGATACCTACACGATTTACGTGCGATCAAATTCGCACACGACGGTGAAGGATTATGGAGGAGGGAACACTCGAAAAATCGAAACGCCAATCTCTACCCAACACACGGGCTCGGCCCGCTCGCACAGTGTATGAACATCAACCGCGGCGACCGTTTTGATTACATCGTGTCAATGAGCGGCCCGTCGAGAGGATTGCAGGAGTTCGCGCAAAACAACTTCCCGACCGATGCGCCGCAACGTCAGGAGCAATACACGCTTGGTGACATCAACGTCAGTCTGATCATGACGGCCAATGGCAGGACTCTCTATGTGAGTCATGACACCAACCTCCCTCGCCCCTATAGCAGAATCCACATGTTGCAGGGTACCAATGGGTTGTTTCAAGGCTATCCGAACAGGGTGTATGTCGAGGGTCGCAGCGAACCGCACCAGTGGGATGAGGCGCAATCGTATCTCGAGGAGTTTGAGCACCCGCTTTGGCGGCAGCTTTACAATGATGCCGAGGGAGCAGGTCACGGCGGGATGGACTATTTCGAGGAC
>JAZDDC010000149.1:0-3474 GCA_036679565.1 Gemmatimonadota bacterium | reverse complement strand
TATCAGGCGGGACGCGATGTCATTCAGCAGTACACCGACAACCCGCCGTACGCGTATTTCATTCGACAACAACAACGCGACCCGATGGCCGCCGTTGAACTGTTGCGACGCCTTGCGTACAACGGGATTGAAATCCACGAGTTGAACAACACCGTTTCTTTCCAAGGACAGACCTTCACAGGTGGCACATGGGTCATTCCGATGGACCAGCCGTTTGCCAATTTCGTGCGGCAGCTTTTTTCAATTCAAGACTATCCCGACATACGTGAATTTCCAGACGGTCCGCCCGACCAACCATATGACGTCGCCGGATGGACATTGCCCCTGCAAATGGGTGTCGATGTCATTGAGGCCGCCCAACCGTTACCAGCGAGTATTCGGATTGCAATGGAACTGATCCAAGGAGTCCCCGTCGAATGGAACGCCGACGTCGGGGATGCAACGCCCTTCGACACCCCACGCGGTGTCGGCTTCAATACCAATGCAATCGCCGCAGGTATTTTACCGGCACCTGGCATCATTGAAGGCGGCGGATCAGCCTTGGTCGTAGATCCTGCTCAGAACAATGCGTTCCGGGCCATCAACACGGCCTGGCAACAGGGAGCCACCGTGCGTTTTGCAGCAGGGCAACCCGCAACGGAGGACGGCCCAGCAACGAGCGGTTTGTACCAGATCAGCGGATTGAGCGGAACTGCCGCAACGACTCTTGTGAGTGATCTTGCCTTGCAAAGTTTTCGTTCCGGGGCAAACGGCAGTGCCATGCCAAAACCGAGGATCGGTCTGTATCGCCCATGGCGAGCATCAATCGATGAGGGTTGGACACGTTGGTTGTTAGAAACCTATGGGTTCGACTTTGTGTCCCTGTACAACGCCGACATCATTTCCGGCGACCTCAACAACCGCTACGACGTAATTATCGTCGCCGATATTGGCGGCCAAACCATTATGAACGGGTTTGCCACGGGTACGGTCCCCCCCCGATACGCCGGTGGCATTGGACGTTTGGGCGTGCGCGAACTTGATGAATTCGTCCGCTCGGGCGGAACGCTTATCACGCTCAATAGCAGCTCCGAATTCGCCATCGAACAGCTCCATCTCCCCGTAGAGAACGTCGTGGATGGGGTTGAACGTGAAGAATTCTTCTTGTCGGGATCGATTGTCGAGATGATCGTCGATCCATCACATCCGGTCATGTCCGGTATGCCCGAACGAGCCAACGTCTTTGTCGGTGGTAGTCCTGTTTTTAGCACAACGGAGGGCTTTGAAGGCTCCATTTTGGCAAAGTATCCGGAATCCGGCAGTCCGCTGCTATCGGGATATCTGCTGGGCTACGAACATCTCGAGGGATACGCTTCCGCCGTAGAGGTTGAGCACGGAAATGGCCGCGTGCTGCTTCTCGGCATGCGCCCGCAGTGGCGAGGCCAGCCGTTTGGCAACTTCCGGATCCTCTTCAATGCGGCGCTTTACACATCCGATGTGGCGGCGGCCGGGTCCCCGAACGCCGATTTCTGGACCAAGCCAGATACCGAGGAGTCCGAGGAAAGTAAAGAACCTAAGACCGGGAGATAATTTTCCACACTCTTTCCCACATCAAATCGATCGTGAACTCGCGTTACCATCGCGCCGCAAACTCTTTGTTGACATAGGCTTGTCTCCACATTAGTCAAGTAAGGTCACCAGACGAAATTAGCAAACGTGGACAACTCCAGTCGGAATTGACGGATCGGCGCCACATGACGGGTGACGATTGTCACAACAGAACGGGTGAGTCCGGTCACCGGCATCGGGGTGAAAAAGTGCAACGTTGCGGGCGTGCCAAGGAGGTGTTGGGCGAGGCGGCGTTTGCTGCAGTTTTTTTGTTTCAATTCGGATGTCGACTTATCGCCACACCTCCCGTAAGTTATCTGCTTGTCCAAAACTTTGTATATCACCGCAAGGAGGCGTGATGCGTACCGAGTGGTTTAGTGGTAGGTCTATGGCCGTAATCGTCGGGCTGGCGGTTGTTGGCACAAGCTGTGGCGTCAAGCAAGATGCTCTCGATTCGGAACTGGCCGGACTTCGCCAGGAAATGGAATCGGGCGATCAGGCGCTTGGCGGTCGCATTGACGGAATTGATCAGCGGAGCAACGCGCTCTCCGGTCAAGTCTCGACCATGGAAGGCCAAATGCGCAGTTTGCAGGGAGAGCTGCAGACGTTGCAATCCGAGTTCAACATGCGCATGACACAGTTGGAAGCGGCAATCCGCTTCGACACGCCGGTTCATTTCGGGTACGACAGCGCCGAGCTGCGGCCTGAAGACCGACCGTTATTGGATCGCTTCGCGTCCGTGGTTCGTGAATACTACGACGGTTCGATTATCACGGTCGAAGGGTTCACGGATCCCGCTGGCGACGCCGCGTACAACGAGGGCCTCGGTCGTCGTCGTGCCGATGCGGTTCGTCGGTATCTCTCCGAGACTGGCGGCTTGGATGCCAGTCGAGTACGGGCAGTGAGTTACGGCGAGTCTCGTGATCGGCAGATTGAGCCCGGTGCATGGGGAGACAACGGCATGATGAACCGCCGTGTGTCTTTGGTTGTGGACTATTCCGGAAGCACCGGAATGTCGACTACGAACAACTAGCGCCGTATAAGCAAATTCGCGCCTACTTGGAGGCGTTCCCCACACACAGCCCGCCGTGGGGAACGCCCGGGCGTCTTTTTCTCTTTTTCCCCATCACATACCCGCGCTGTATTCACCATCGCCGGAACGTCATAACCTTTCCGCGTGTGCTCGCGACGCGGCAGCACGGCATTTGCACATCGTGACTATGGGTGGCACCATGAAATGTGAAGGATTGCTATGGTTGAAACCCTTGCGAACACCGGTTTAGGACGTACATTCGACCGCTCGGAAATACGTCCGTCTTCTAGATATGAAATGGTCGATCGGCATTTGAGATGTGGCTCAACGCAGGGCCTGCCGATCGTGGTTCGCCCCTCGCATCAGAGGTGATCCATGCCCTTAGTACGATGTCCAGCGTGTGATGGCAGTGTCGCGGCGGTAGCGGCACAATGCCCGCATTGTTCCTACGCCCTCGCCGAGGAGCGCCGACGGGCTGACGGCGGTGCCGACGAAATCGAGTGTCATCAATGTCGAGCCTCGATTCCGTCGGATCTTCCCGTGTGCTGTAACTGTGGCGTCTTGTCGCCTAAACGGTACAGGCCCTTCCTTACACGGCAGCTATCAGCCGTCCTGGTCATTGCGCTCGTGGTTATTGGTGGCGGGTGGGCACGGTTCGAATCTTTTTCCCCGTGGAACCGCTCTAACAACCTGCAAGCGGAAACGGCCGCAGTGCTTCCGGCCAGGGTCACAACACCCACCGCGAATGTGCCGGCGTTACGGAACGTCAAAACACGCTGGACCAGTACCTGGGTGAATGTGCGAGAACAACGCACAATAACTTCTCCAGTGGTCCTCGTTTTGGATCCCGGCGT
>JAZDDC010000148.1:0-4394 GCA_036679565.1 Gemmatimonadota bacterium | reverse complement strand
GCCAACATGGGTATTCTGCGAGTCGATCACCCTGACATCGTGGATTTCATCACCTGTAAGAATGACACAACGAAGATCACCAACTTCAACATCTCCGTCGCGATCACCGATTCGTTCATGGACGCCGTATCGGCGGGAACGAGCTACGATCTCATCGATCCACGTACGAATGACGTGGCAGGTCAACTGGACGCCAAAGAGGTATTTGGCAAGATCATCCACGGCGCGTGGAAGACCGGCGAACCCGGCGTGTTCTTCATTGATCGGGCCAACCGGTACAATCCAGTACCCCATCTTGGTAGTTACGAGGCCACCAACCCGTGCGGTGAGCAACCATTGCTGGCGTACGATGTGTGCAACCTCGGCTCCATCAATGTTGGTCTTTTCGTGTCAAACGGTGCGGTGGACTGGAACGGTCTCCGCAAGACCGTACACCTGTGTACACACTTCCTCGACAACGTCATTGACGCCAATCGTTATCCGTTGCCTCAGATGTATCATGGGCTGGGCGGACATGCTCATCCAACTCGGCATACCATATAACTCCCAAGAGGCGGTCGAACTCGGCAAAAAGTTGATGCGTTTCGTGGATGACGAGTCCAAGGTCGAAAGCGAACGACTCGCGGAGAAACGCGGAACGTTTACGGAGTGGGAGCGGAGTATTTGGGGCCCGGACGAAACCTGTGCGCGTGATGTGGCGGGTGATCGTATTCGCCCCATGCGTAAACTGCGTAATTGTAATCTCACCACTGTGGCTCCAACGGGAACGATCTCAATCCTCAGCGGCTGCTCGTCGGGGATTGAGCCGCTTTTTGCCGTTGCCTTCATGCGAAACCAGGCGGGTGTCCTCATGCCGGATGTAAACGAGGACTTTGTTCGTATCGCAAAGCGAGAGGGGTGGTATTCTGAGGAGCTGATGACCCAGATAGCGGAAGCGGGAAACATCCACTTCGATGAAGTGCCTGAAAAATGGCAACGTGTCTTCGTCACCGCGCACGACGTTGTTCCTGAGTGGCACATCAGGATGCAAGCGGCCTTTCAGGAATACACCGACAGTGCAATTTCCAAGACGTGCAACTTCTCAAACGCAGCCACCGAGACGGACGTTCGCGAGATCTACGAGCTAGCGTTTGATTTGGGATGCAAAGGCGTCACGGTGTACCGGGACGGTAGTCGTGAAATGCAGGTGTTGTCCACTGGCGCGACGGCGAAAAAGGTAAAAGAACAAAAAGGTGACGATGCTATTGAGGCGCTGTTGCCGATCGACGTTGCTGAATTCAAATCTGAAATTGCCGAACTGGAAGCCGAACTCGCTCGGACCAAAAACCGGTTACACCAGGTTGAGAGCGAGAATCTCCAAAGACGCCAAAAACGTTCCCGCCCAGAACTCCTGCGTGGATCCGTACGTCGTGTCGAATCACCGCTTGGTACGATGTTCGTAACGATCACCGAGGATGACAAGGGCCAGCCATTCGAAGTATTCATGACCTTGGGAAAAGCCGGCGCGCCAATCATGTCCGATGTTGAGGCAATCGGTCGATTGATCTCGTTGGCATTGCGATCGGGGATTCCCATCGACGCCATCCATCGGCAGCTCCGAGGCATTTCCTCGGATCGGGTGAGCGGACTCGGTCCTAACAAAGTCATGTCCGTCCCGGACGGGATTGGCATCGCACTTGAACGCTGGATGCAGGACAAACAAGGTGTTCAGCAAGATTTGTTACAAAGCCCTGCAAAGGACGCGGTGGTGTTGGAGCCGTCGAAGGCCGAGTTGGGTATGGCTGGCGAAGCACGTCGACGCGAAGCCAGCAATCGCGAAAGCTTCATGGGTGCGTGTCCGGATTGCGGATCGCAACTCGAATTTGCGGAGGGTTGCATGAAGTGTCATGTCTGTGGTTTCAGCGAGTGTGGCTGACCGTTTTCACCTGAGTTAACCACCAAACCGCCCCTTGGTTCGCTTCGTAGAAGCCAATCGAGGGGTTTCGTTTTGAATACCCACATCGCTCTCCGATCCCTTACCATTCGTCCATGGCGTTTTCCCCATTTGCATACCTCCGGACACTCCGAGATGACAGACGTCGTTACGGTTTTCGTGGCCTCGTCAAACGGCACGGGTGGAAACCGTTTGCGTTCTTCTTCGTTGCATATTTGATTCGGGATTTGATCCTGTACGTGGCGATTCCGCTTGCGATCTACTTCGGTTTGTTCAAGTGGTAGCGGACTCCTCCGCACGACAGCGCCGCACCAAAAGAAAAAGCTTACTTTGCCACGAAATCCACTAAATCCACAAAACGACTAACGGGCGATATCATTCAGACCAATTGACGTTTCGTGGGTTTTGTGGATTTCGTGGCAAAGTGTTTTAACCGGCGCGGCGGTTCCGTGATTCAGCGGATTCCGTGGCGCTGTTCAACTGCCTCGCCAGCGGGACCGGGCGCTTATATTACCAGGCCATGAGCACAACAAATCGACGTAAGACTGTAACCGCGTACGTGGGAGAGGTGCCGGTCGGATCGGACCACCCCGTCGTTGTTCAGTCCATGACCAATACAGACACGGCCGATATCGAGTCTACCGTGGAGCAAGTCACTGCTCTGGCTGGCGCCGGGAGCGAGTTGGTCCGTGTCACGGTGAACAATGAAGCGTCGGCGCAGGCGGTCCCAAGGATCGCAGAACAATTGGCGGCCCGTGGTGTGACGGTGCCGATTGTCGGCGACTTCCACTACAATGGGCACCAACTATTGACAAAGCACCCGGACTGCGCGGCCGCGCTGGCCAAGTATCGTATCAATCCGGGTAACGTCGGCGCCAAACGACGGGACGAGAACTTTCGTACCATCATCGAGATTGCCATCGAAAATGACAAGCCGGTGCGTATCGGTGTCAATTGGGGATCCCTGGACCGCGCGTTGCTTACTGAGCTGATGAACGAAAACGCCGCGAGGGCCCAACCCCTCGATGCGCGTGCCGTCACTGTGCGGGCCATGATAAAAAGTGCGCAGAGGTCGGCCGTGCTTGCCGAGGAGGTCGGACTCGCACACGACCGAATCATCTTGTCGGCAAAGGTTTCCGGTGTGCAGGACCTCGTGGATACATACCGTTTGTTAGCCGCCGAATCAGACTACCCGTTGCATCTCGGCCTGACCGAGGCTGGGATGGGTACAAAAGGCGTTGTGGGCAGTGCCGCCGCGCTCTCCATCCTCCTCCAAGAGGGCATCGGTGATACCATACGGGTGTCGCTCACACCAATGCCCGGCGGGGACCGTTGTGAGGAAGTTCGTGTGGCACAACAGATCCTCCAGTCTCTTGGATTTCGTCACTTCCTGCCTCAAGTCACCGCATGCCCCGGGTGTGGCCGCACGACCAGTACGTTTTTTCAGGAGATGGCGGACGAGATCCAAAAATATCTGACACGGCGCATGCCGGAATGGCGTCGTGATTATCCGGGTGTTGAGACCATGAGGGTCGCCGTGATGGGCTGTGTGGTGAACGGACCAGGGGAATCCAAGCATGCAGATATCGGAATCTCTTTGCCGGGTACGTTCGAGGAGCCAAAGGCCCCGGTTTATGTTGATGGAGCCCACACGGTAACTTTAAAAGGAGACGATATCGTCGCCCGTTTCATCGATATTCTCGACGAGTATGTGGATAAAAACTACCGAATAGAGGCCCCGGCCCACGTAGCAGGATAGAATTTTGTGGGAATGTGGATTAATGCATGGCGAGGAGCCTGGTCTCATAGGGATTCATGTTGAAAAGCGTCCACGCGCGGTTGTTTCCACAAGTCAACATCGTGGTGGTGCCGGCATTATCGTTAACGCGGCCTCGAACGAATGGTTTTGCCTGAAATTGCGGACCGCGTTGCGGCATTAATCGGCGGGGCCGATCGAGCGGTCGTCCTCACCGGTGCGGGGATGTCGGCGGAATCCGGTGTTCCCACGTTCAGGGACGCCTTAACCGGTTACTGGTCAACATTTGATCCTGGCGGCCCTTGGCTCTTTACCGGTGGTGACGCAAAACGTCGATGGTTTGCATCGCCGAGCCGGTAGTACCGATGTGACCGAGCTGCACGGATCGCTCACTACATTTCGGTGTGCAGAACAGGGTCATGATTTTCCGCTTCACTCCGTGTTGGCTTTGGGCGTGCCGGAGGCGGGGGAGATGACGCCGCCCGCGTGTGAGACGTGCGGCGGACCCATTCGACCGGGGGTCGTGTGGTTTGGCGAAACGTTGCCACCGGCCGCGATGGAGCATGCGTATCATCTTGTCGAAGCGGCCGATGTCGTGCTGTTGGTTGGAACGTCGTCTGTTGTTTATCCGGCGGCCGGGTTGCCGGAACATGCCCGCGCAATGGGCGCGTCCGTCGTGGAAATAAATCCCGCCAGTACGCCATT
>JAZDDC010000147.1:0-7543 GCA_036679565.1 Gemmatimonadota bacterium | reverse complement strand
ACTATTGCGGCCAAGGATCCGGCACTTGGTCCCCTCATCGATGGTCTCCGCAAGCGTGGTTGGCGTGCGAGTTCCACACACAACGGTTTTCGACAGATCATTACGTTGCCGAAGACGTTTGATGAATACGAGGCCGTGCGGAAAGGATCGCGCTGGAAGACGATCAGTAAACGCGAGCGAAAGATGGAGAGGGAACACGACGTTCGCTTAGCACTATTCACAACGGAGAAGTGCGAAAACTGGGCGCCCGTCATCCGCGATCTCGGCGAGGTGCAACAACAATCTTGGTTGCCCGAACAAGGCGGTGATATGTGGTTCGTTGGAGACGCCCATGTTCGTTTCTGGACCGACGTGTTTAACGCGCAACGGCGAGGCCTGACCACACGCATTTGGGTACTTTATTTCGACGGTAAGCCCGTGACGTTTGACTTTAACATCGATTCCGGCGGGTGTCGTTACTCCATCGTGGGTAGCTACATCAAAGACGTACACAAATACGGAACCGGATCGATCCTGATGAAGCATATGGTACGAGACGCCATCGACCGCGGCATTGACAAGATTGACATGGGTATAGGCAACACCGGCTACAAAACGTTTTGGGGGGCTGAAATGGCCGATGCACTCGTCGATTGGATTGCCTACCCGCCCGGGCTTCGCGGGTTGGGCATGTACGGCGCGGCAACCCTTCTCCAAGCCGCGCGTGCGACTCGCAGTCGCCTACAACAAGTGAAGGCTAGACTTTTTGATCGCGCAAAAACCGCCGAGTGAGCCGCACGGCCAACAACACATAGACCGGTAAATATTCGATGAGCATCACGATCGGAGGCAGATTCCATACGGCGTCGGCCCTCCAATCCGTAAGGACATAATAAGAACCAACCACTGTACCGCTCCATGCCAAGACCCACCACTCCGCCCGCCAGGCCAAGAATGGAATAAGCCAGATCACGTACCACGGATGGACAATCGGCGATACGAGCAATACCGCACCAATCCAAACAACGGCAGCATCATCAACGCCGTAACCTCTGAACCACAACCAGCCCAACAGGCTGAGCACGACGACCGCCAAGAATACGCGAGCGAGTGTCTGTCCAACCACACTGTGCACGACCAGATAAATCGGTCCGTTGAAGTCAAACGTTCTTGCGAATGTGCCGAGGCTACCGAACGGCGGGTAATCCAAAAAAGGTAGATACAACAAGACGAGTGTAGCAACCGTTCCAAAAACGACGAGCCCGGCGTGCCGACCGGATGAGCGCAGGAAAAACGGGAGTAGCGGAAACGCGAGGTATTTAGTTGCACCAGATATAGCGAGTGCCACTCCCGCCCCAAACGGCTTACGTTGCACAAGGACAAGGGCAAACACGAGCGCACAGATTCCAAATGCGTCTAGATGCCCGTTACCGGCAAACTCGATGATCGGTAGCGGGTGCAGTAGGTACGCCGCGCAAAGCGTCGGCGGCCTGCCTCGCGCGACGAGCAGCATTGCCAATCCAACACCCACCGCCAGGTCCGCAATGAGTACCAACGCCTTCCAGGACAACAGGGTGCCACCCAAATGGATTGCCGTCCGGAAAGCCAATTGGGCGGCGGGAGGGTAAATTGTCGGTAGGTCGCGGTTATTGATCAGCGCATGTTCGGGCCCGGCGTACTCTAGAGCCTCGACCGCGTCGGGCGCGTATCGAAACGGATTTACACCGGCGACTTGGCTACGGCCATCGTGGAGGTAACGCCAAGCGTCATCCGACAAGGAGAGACCCGTTGCAAGCCACGGTAAACGCAACACCAACGCTCCAAGGAACACGATATAGACGGGTACGTGTTCCTTCCTCAATATCACAACTGTACCGAGATAGCAGAGGAATGCCACGCCATATCCCATCCACAAAAGCGGTATCGGGATTGCACCCAATGTTGACATGACGGATGAGTTAATTCCGGGTACAGTTCACGTCATCATTCCGGCGCTGAATGAACAACATTCACTTCCAAGTTTACTCACCAGTCTTGCGTCGTACACGACAAACACGATCGTGGTGGATAACGGTTCCACCGACCGTACAAGTGAGGTCGCACGGCGTCATGGCGCAACAGTAGTCTCCGAACCACGACGTGGTTACGGTTCGGCATGTTTGGCGGGATTGGCGGCACTTCAGGCTGCGTCGGATCGGGATCTTATCATTTTTTTTGACGCCGATGGCAGCGATGATCCTGATATTTTGCCGAGTCTCCTGCAACCGTTGCTGAACGACGAGGCTGACTTCGTGCTGGCAAGTCGGACGTTGGTGGCCGCCGAATCCGGCGCGCTAAACTGGGCGCAACGTTTTGGGAATTGGTTTGCGTGCGGAATCATCTCGTGGACCTGGGGGGTAAAGTACACCGATTTGGCACCGTGCCGGGCACTGCGATTGGGCAAGCTTCGCGAACTCGCGATGACCGACAAAGATTTTGGATGGACGGTTCAAATGCAGGTGCGCGCGGCAAAGGCGAATTTTCGCGTGGTCGAAGTGACAAGCCATTATCGGCGAAGACGATTCGACGAGTCCAAGATCAGCGGCCGACTGGGACCGGGTTTGAAGGCTGGCGTAATCATTCTGGCGGTTATTGGCAAGGAGCTGGTGTCAGGAAGGCGAAAGGGCGGCAGGCGGTAAGGCGGTATGGCGGACAGGCGGTAGGGCGGTAGGGCGGTAGGGCGGATGCGTATTGAGAAAATCGTTAGACCATGCAACCGTCGGGTCATTCCAACTGTCCAAGTTGGGGAAAGAGAGCGACGTTTAATGGTACTCGGGGGAGCCACATCGTATTTTGAGCCAAGAACTACCGCCTTCCGCCTGTCCGCCATACCGCCATACCGCCATACCGCCATACCGCCTTCCGCCTGTCCGCCCTCGTGAACCCCCAGGCTCGGAATCGGGTACCAGCTGACCATCTGCCATGGTATTAGAGAACGCACTACAAAACGCGCTGGGAACAGATTACTCAATCGAGGGGGAGTTGGGCGGTGGGGGTATGTCACGCGTCTTCATCGCTCGCGACAACGCCCTGAACCGGCGGGTCGTGATCAAGGTTTTGACACCTGATCTGGCAGCGATCGTATCAACCGAGCGATTCGAACGTGAAGTCCTGATCGCGGCTGGACTACAACATCCCAACATCGTTCCAATCCTCTCAGCCGGCCAGGCGGATGACATGCCGTTCTTTGTGATGCCGTTCGTGGAAGGTGAGTCACTTCGCAATCGTTTGAAACTTACCGGCAAACTCGAAATTAAAGACGCCGTAAACATTCTAAGGGACGTCGGTCGTGCCCTAGCGTTCGCCCATGACCGGGGCATCGTTCATCGTGATATCAAACCGGACAACATCCTGCTGTCCGCCGGTGTGGCCATGCTTGCAGACTTCGGCGTGGCGAAGGCGGTCAGCTCCGCCCAGCAGTTGACACCCACGGAGGGAAATCATGGGCTGACACGGATAGGCACATCACTCGGAACACCGAGTTACATGGCCCCCGAACAGGCAGCGGCCGATGAAGCAACAGATCACCGCGCAGATATCTATGCGTTAGGTATCACAGCATTTGAGATGCTCGCCGGTCACCCGCCGTTTACGGCACCGTCGCCAACCGCCCTCATGGCTGCGCATCTCACTGAAACACCGGCACGTCTTCAGACTGTTCGCACAGACGTGCCCGACTGGCTCGACGAGTTAGTCGCACAATGTCTCGCCAAAGATCCGTCGGACCGGCCGGCAACCGCCGACGATCTCGTCGAGAGACTGGAAGATGAGCCCGCGACCGGCGCCCACACTACTGTACAACGTCACAAGAAGAGAATGAAATGGTTGGCGGGTTCGGCAATGGCTATCGCCGCGGTTGCCATCGTGGCATTGATGCAGTTCACCTCGATGGGTGGAGCCGGAGGCGATGACGTTGCCACCGTAGGCGTGTTGCCATTCGTCAATATCGGTGGCAACGCCGAGGATGAATATTTCACCGACGGTTTAACTGACGAACTTATCGGCGTGCTCGGGCGGATACCGGAACTGCGTGTTGCTTCCCGCACGGGTTCCTACGCATTTAAGGGGTCCGATGCAAACATTGAAGAAATCGGTGCGGCGCTCAACGTGAGCGTCTTGCTCGAAGGGACGGTGCGCCGCGGCGGCGACAGACTTCGATTGACAGCGCAACTGGTCAGCGTGGATGACGGACTCACACTATGGTCCGAAACGTATGAACGCCGGATCACGGACGTATTTACCGTTCAGGACGAGTTGACGGAGTCGATCGTCACCGCGTTGAGAGAACGGATCGGTTTGCCACCACAAGAGATTGCAGGAAGTCGAACGACCACTGATGTGGACGCATACGATTTGTATCTTCGCGGCCGTTATTTCTTTGGACGCCGCGGAGAAGAATCGATTCAACAGGCGCTCGGGTACTTCGAACAGGCGGTCATACGCGACGAAAATTTTGCTGAGGCCTACACCGGCATCGCAGACGCATACGGACTCTTACCGCTATATGGATCGACACCGGGAGATTCCGTCCTCCCACTTGCCATCGCCGCCGCCAATCGCGCCATAGAACTGGACAGCACACTTGCCACTGCGTTTGCGTCCCGCGCCAGCCTATATAACAGCTCCTGGCGCTGGGCCGATGCGGAACAAGACTTCCGTCGGGCCCTAGCGCTCGATGGGCGTTACGCAACGGCACACCAATGGTTTGGCGAACACCTCCTCGTTCGCGGTCTGATCGACGAGGCCGTTTCCGAGTTGGCGCAAGCCGTGGAACTCGATCCGTTAGCTCCCATCATCAACGCGTCATACGCCAGCGCGCTCGGCGTTGCCCATCGCGAAGCGGAAGCTATCGCACGTGGCAGACGTGCCATTGAGCTTGATACCGCGGGCGCCGCACCACGGTTCTTGTTAGGCGCCGCGCTGATCTATTTGGGGAAACCCGATTCGGCCATTCTACAGCTTGAACGCGCAGTAGTGTTGGCACCAAATGTGGTGGGCCTTCAGGGGCTCCTGGGGTTGGCGTACGCACAAACCGGCGCAACCAACCGAGCCACCAGGATACTCGAATCACTCGACCGGACAGATTTACGGACGGGTAGCGGTGTCGCCATTGCCCGTGTGTTCATCGGCTTAAACCAACTCGATTCCGCCCTCACCTACCTTGAACGTGCCGCGGCAGCACGCGATCCCTTCTTTGCATCGGAGTCGCTGGCCTCATCGATCTTCGATCCGCTCAGAACCCACCCAAAGTTCGCTGAAATCGTAACTCAAGTCGGTCTCGATCCAGCGCTGTTGGTTTTTTGATAAGCTGGTAGCTGCCAGCTACCGGCTGCTTGCACCTCGTTTCACGATCGATTCCTGCGTGACCGGGGCCGCGGGAGTCAACGGGTAAGCGGGTAGCAGATAGCAGATAGCGGGTAGCTGGCAGCTGATCGCAGTAACTGGCCACTGACCGCTGGTATCGTTAGATTGTCTTGTGTTCACCACTTGCAAATGATAATCATTTTCAACCACAACAACACTATCAGCCACGCCCGTCCGCGCTTGGCCGTCCGGACATGTGTCCGGGCGTTTGGGGGCCTGCTCCTGCTCGGCCTGAGTTCCGGACTGTGGCACTCCGTCGATGCCCAACAATCCGACCAACAGCGCGCCGGACGCCGCGTCTTGGCCACCTCGTCCCTCGCCGCCAAGGAATACAGAGAGGGCGTGAGCAACGGAGTCATCGTCGCCGCTGAGGAGGTCGAAGAAACACGGCTGTTCCTGGGAGAAGCGCTCCGATCGGCCGAAGGGCTGTCCGGAAAATTGAAAGAAGATGCCGTAACCATCGTTAGGTCGATGGTGTCGCTGGTTGGAGTTTTGGGGGATCCAAATCATCTACAGCGGCTTGCGGAGTCGTTAGACGTGGTTCTAAGCGCGTCGATTTCCGGTTTGAACGAGAGTGTTCCGGTCATGAGACCCGATGCGGAAGCGGGCGCGCGAGTGTACGCTGTCGCGTGTGCAAGCTGCCACGGCGAAACGGGCAGAGGGGATGGCTTGGGTTCCGCAGGCCTCAATCCACCGCCGTCAGATTTCACAGATGCCGTGGCTCTCGGCACCGCAATGCCACCGTTCGAGGGTACGCTCACCGAAAGCGAAATATGGGCGGCCGTGTGGCACGCAACCTCGTTGCGTTACTCGGATTCCGCAGTCTCCGTCGGCGCCGAAACCTTGGGACGGGCGTGTGTGGGATGTACCGACAGGGATCGTACGTTGCCCTTCCCTGCTTACCTACCATCATATCTTACTGACCCCGCGCAAATTGCCCGCCTCACCGACGATGAACTCGCCAGCTACGTCCACGAATCGGACGAACTGGTTGAAACGCGTTTCGACAGCGCCGATGTGTACGGAGTCGTTGGCTACCTTCGCACGCACCCGTTTGCAGAGGCCCACGACACTGGCGTTGGGGGGACCTTCGCACTCGTACGCACAGAGATCATTCGGGGTCTACGTCTAGCACAAAACGGTGCCTCCGAAGAGGCCTTGGCCAAGGTAATTGACGGCTATGCGGCATTCGAAGCGGTGGAGTCCGAAATAAGTGTCCGCAACCGTAGACTCGTGAGCAAAATCGAACTTGCGTTCAGTGTGTTGCGTAGCAACGTGACAAATGGGTCTTCCGAGACGCAACTCGGCGCATCATACCAATCGCTCGATGGACTTCTGGATCAATCCCAAGCGGTGTTGGCCCAACGAACATCTCATGCCGGATTCTTCGCGCAATCATTCTTGCTTCTCCTACGTGAGGGAGTGGAAGCCCTCCTTATCGTTGGCGCGTTGGCCGCTTTGGTGGTGCACGCGGGAGCACCGAGAACCAAACGGGCTATTTGGTGGGGTGTCGGAGCGGCGCTCGGTGCGAGCGTCGTAACCGCCATCTTGATTGAAACCATCTTCCGTATTGGAATCGCCGAGCAGGAACTGCTCGAGGGCGCGACGATGCTCGTGGCGGCATCCGTATTGTTGTTCGTGAGCTATTGGCTCATTTCGAAAGTCGAAGTCCGACGGTGGAAGAATTTCTTGGCCAATCAGGGCACACGAGCCATCAAGCAAGGGTCGTTGTTTGCATTGGCGTCAGCATCCTTCCTCGCCGTGTATCGAGAGGGATTCGAAACAATCCTATTTTATAAGGCGTTGATCATCACGGCGGAGAGTTCGGGACTTGGCGCAATCGGCGCAGGAGCCGTCGTCGGTGCGGTTTCCCTTGTGTTCGTTTATCTGGTGATCACGCGATTCAGTGTGCGCCTTCCGATCCGCCCCTTCTTTGCCGTAACGAGTGCGGTCTTGATGTATATGGCGTTCTCATTTGCGGGCAAAGGTGTCGCAGAGTTACAGGAAAGCAATCTGTTATCGACAACCCTGGTCGATTGGGCCCCACACGTACCGTGGATGGGGATTTATCCCACCACCCAAAGCATAGCCCTTCAGGCAGCCATTGTCGGTCTAATAGTGGCCGGGCTCATCTGGACCTTTGTGGTTCAGCCACGAATCT
>JAZDDC010000146.1:0-7562 GCA_036679565.1 Gemmatimonadota bacterium | reverse complement strand
GTGCATGGCAGTCTTTCACCAAACAGAACCATCGATCAAACGTTGGCGAAGCGACGTTGTCGGCGCCAAGTACAGAAGGCGCCCGCGCAGAGTTGGCCGGAAATGTTGTAAACGAGCACACGTCGCGCGAGGTTGCTGACGTTCGGCCGGCGGTCGTGCAGACACCGTTGGTCCTTGACGGTGCCACGGTGAGAAACGGGACGTCAGACGGCTCCGTCCAGTCCCACGGCAGCGCGTCGGCGCGATTGTCTCACGTGGATGTGGCGTTGGAGACGCCGGTGCCTCGCAAAGGCGATACGGCATCGATCCGCGTTGAGGACGGTGATGGCAACAGTACGATCGTTCGGGTGACTGTACGTGGAGATCAGGTTCGCACGAGTATTGTTTCCCCGGACCGGCATGTAGCTGGCCAGCTGGCCGCCAATTCTGAGCAACTCCGAGACGCGCTCAACGCTCGTGGATTTCAAGATACAAACGTGAGCATACGTGCCTCAAGTGCGCACGAGATGCAACCTGGGTCGCAACAGCATAGCGACCAACCGGAACGCGAATCGCGCGAACATCGCGACGGAAGGTACCCGGAACGCGATTCGAAGCACGATCGACGAGATGATGGGCGTGATTCGATTGGCGTTGGATCTACGCCGGTCGTGCAGAGCACCAATGACGGCGTGTTGGGCAGAGATGATTTTTTGAAGTTGCTCGTGACGCAACTACGACATCAGGATCCGCTGAGTCCAATGGACGCAACGGCGTTTGCCGCGCAGTTGGCGGAGTTCTCGGGTCTTGAGCAGCTCATTCAAGTGAACAAAAGTCTGGAATTACAGGCACAGGGCGACCTCATGACGCAAGTGGCCCTGCGTACCAGCTTGGCAGCAAGCCTCATCGGCCTCGAGGTCTTGGGTTATGGAGGGAAGGACTACAACAGAAGGTGAGTTTCAACATGGATGGAGTGCCACCTGGTAAGTATGCGTACCAAATCACGGTTACCGACCAGAATGGCAGTGTTGTACCGGTGGAGCATTTCACCGTTGGTAGGGTCGAGGGAGTCTTGTTTGATCGTGGCCAGATAGGCCTACGATTGGAGAATGGAATGTTGATCAACCTCGACGATTTAGCAGAAATTGAGCCGGCAGGGAAAGACGGCGATGCATAGCCGCGGTGAGACGGCTGAACCATTTGTGAGGGGGTTTTAGGACTATGATGCGAGCACTATTTGCCGGTGTCTCTGGTCTGCGTAATAATCAAACGCGGATGGACGTGATCGGTAATAACATCGCAAACGTGAACACGGTCGCTTTTAAGGCTTCTCGGGTCACGTTTAAAGAAGCATTTACGCAACTGATTAGCGGCGCGTCGCGACCACGAGGTGCCTTAGGTGGTGTCAATCCGATCCAAGTTGGGCTGGGGGTGAACATTGCCAGTGTCGATCAAAATTTCTCGCAGGGCAATCTCGAATCAACGGGAAAGAATACGGACCTCGCGATTCAAGGTGATGCATTTTTTATTGCGAGTGACGGTTCGGCAAGGTTTTACACGAGGTCCGGTAGCTTTCAACTGGATGCCGACGGGCGTTTGGTTGCGCCGACGAACGGCTACGCAGTACAAGGTGTCATGGCTGACAGTAACGGGCAGCTCCCAACGGGTGCACCGCTTGACAACATGATACTGCCACTCGGGCGAAAATCGCCGGCGCGGGCAACGTCAGAGATTACGCTGGGTGGTAACCTTGACCCGCAGCAAGAACCGGTCGGGACGATTCTGAGGACAGCCAACAGCGTTTTCGGAATCGAACGCGCAAGTAGCAACGGTGGCGCTGGTTCTGACATCAATGGGTTGCACGCCGCAGGGAGCACCAATTCCCAAATTCTCGGCATGAGTCCGGATCGCACAACGATTACTGTGGGTGACGGAACAACCACGCAGACCTACACGTACGTTGCACAGGACGCCGGTGCTGGTGACAGCGCGTTCAATTCGTTGAACGGGCTGATAGCCGAGATCAACAGTGACTTTGCAGGTCAAATGACGGCGGGCCTCAATACCACAACCGGTTCTTTGGACATCACCGCGGCGGCGGCTGGGGTCACCGTATCCATCTCCAGCTCCAATTCAGCGTTCCAAGGCTCCCTTGCATCACTCACCGGCGCGTTGGCGAATGGCGTCTCTGTGAGCAGCGATCGGTTTAGCCATGTCGCCGTTGCGGATGATCTGATGGTTGATCTACGCGACGGGGCGGGTGCTAGTCTTGGGATCGCCGACGGGAACACCATTCTATTGGATGGTAACGTTGCTGGTGTTCCAGTGACGCAAGGGTCATTCACCGTCGTCGCGGCGTCGAGTACGTATGCCAACCTCGTCAATTTGACCAACAGTTCACTGAATATCACAAACTCTTCGGCGACGCAGATTGACGGGTCCACGGGTGGGTTCCGAATCAACGGAGATGGTGGACTCAACAACGAGTTATCCGGCATGAACATCCGGCTACAGGGAGGCGCCGCGCCCAATTTCGACGCCGTCTTTGGTGTCGGGTCGGGAAACTACGTTGAAGAGCAAGCGGCGGCCGATGTCGTCCATGACATGGCTATCACCATATTCGACCCGCTCGGTTCGCAGCACGTCTTGAACCTCACATTCAAGAAAGATCCGACCGTCCCGAATCGTTGGAATTGGGAGGCCAACCTTCCGGCGCCCGCAATCTTGACCAGCGGTAGCACCGGCGCGGTCACCTTTAGCGACACCGGCAGACTCGAATCGTTCACATACGACGGTGGTGGTGCCTCATTGCAGTTCAATCCGAACCCAGGCGCCTCCGTGCCGGTAGACGTAGCTATCGATGCCGGAACTATCGGCGAACTCGACGGTCTGTCGCAGTTTGGTGCACCCGCCAACGCAGTCGCCAGCAGTCAGGACGGGTTTGGCATGGGGAACCTTCGGGAGTTCAGCATTGATGAGGGTGGCGTGATCACCGGATACTTCACAAATGGTGTGAATCAAACACTCGGCCGTATCGCGGTTGCCGCGTTTGCGAACCCCACCGGACTCGTTCGGCGCGGTGACAATATGTATGAGGAGTCTGCCAACTCTGGTGGTGCGGTAATCGGGTTTGTGGGTACGACGAATGGATCGACCATCACGCCCGGTGCCATTGAGGGATCCAATGTGGATCTTTCTCAAGAGTTTACGAGCATGATCATCGCCCAGCGTGGCTTCCAAGCCAATGCCAGAGTGATCACAACGGCCGACGAAATGTTGACCGAACTGGTGAATCTCAAGCGGTAGTAGTCTAGCGGTCTGGATGTAAGCGGGACCTACCCTCGGGTAGGTCCCGTTTTGCATTTTTGTGTCGTCCGCGCGCCGGAGTTTTACGCTCGGTGTGTCCAGGGGGTGGTGTTTTTCACCTGCGCCACACCCGGAAGAACTCACCGGCTTACCCGGAAACCTCTTCCTGTTAGGTGGAAGGCCAATAAAACGTCACGATCTGTTCTCTCAAAGGGACACCTGGTCGCCGTGGCCTTATCCTATATGTGACAAGCGTTTACGCCATTCATGCCGGTGCCCACCACACCTGTACTGATGTACTAAAGTCACACAGATGACTGGTATGCGGATTGCCTTTTCGTGTGCGCAGGATCACACGCAACGCTGACAGGCTTTCCAAACAATGGCAGAAACCACTGAAACACCGGAACCGGAAAAAAAGAAGTCGCCGATGCCCATGGTGGCTGCAGCACTTGCAGGCATGTTGGGCGTAACGGTCGCGACGACGGTCGTTGCGCCGAAGGTCGTTGCCAGTCGTGCAGCAGCTGCAATCGACGCCGCGACGAGCACACACGGCGCCGCCGACGCTGCGGCCGACGACGATGGTCACGGGGGTAACGAGGCCGCCGGTCCCAGTGGTGGGGGTGCTCCGTCGGGTGAATTTGTGGAGCTTGGAAACCTTCTGGTCAACCCAGCGGGTTCGCAGGGTCTTCGCTTCTTGATGGCATCGGTCACATTCGAAGTCCTGGGAGAAGGTGGAGACGCGGTCGATCGGTTGCGTGCGCGAGAGGCTCAGTTGCGTGACATGGTCATCGGTGTTCTCGAGCAATACGATCTCGCCCGTTTGTCGAGTCCCGGAGCGCGCGACAACGTCAAGCGTCAACTAGCGGCGGCCGTTGATTCCGTTTTCCATATTCCCGTCGGTGTTTTCATGCCGCAGTTCGTCATCAATTGATCCCGATCAATGGTTGACGCCCCCGAACAGGAAACGGCCGCGGTCGTGGATGGGCCCGCCGCGCAAAGCGATCTCACGCCTGAAGTTGTTGCATTCGATTTTAGGCATCCGCCGCGGATTGCGCGAGACCGGCGTGCCAACCTCGACAATATCTTCGGTCAGTTTGCCAACACGTTGCAGCCGTATCTGTCGTCGCGTCTACGTGGCCCTGCGGATGTTGTGCTCAGCAGCGTGGAACAGGCAACGTTTGGTGAGTACGTGTTTTCTTTAACCGCCCCATGTGCGGCCATTACTTTTGACTTGGTCAAGGGTGGTCAGTACACGGCAATTTTAGATTTTGGAACGGACCTGGCGTTTTTCATGCTGGATCGGTTGTTCGGTGGACCGGGGGAGTCGCCGAGTCTCAAACGTCCCATGACTCGTCTTGAACAGACGGTAATCAAAGGTGTTGCCGATCGCGCGCTTCAGATGTTCGAACAGGCGTGGCGGGATGAACATCCATTCGACGTTCAGTATGTCGGCTTCGAGGCTACGCCCGATGCCTTGAATATTGCCAGTCGCGATGAGCCAGTGCTGGTAGCGACTTTTGAAGTCCGCTCGGGACGCTTTGCGGGCGCCATCTCCATTTGTATCCCACTTCCTGCGCTTGAGAATTACCTGCAGGAACGGCCTAGCCAATCGGCACGACAGAATGTTGTTCCTGACGCCGAACAGATCATCAATCGCCGTTCGTTGGAGGGGATCCTGCGCGGGGCGAATATGGACGTCCGCGCCCGTTTCCCACTGTTCGGCTTGCGGGCCGGAAGTGTCGCGGATCTGGCTGTGGGTCAGGTCATCCACACCGGTCATCACCTCGAAGTCCCAATCGAACTCGTTGTCAGTGGTCGCCGACGGTTTCTCGGAGTCATGGGACAAACACGGCGTAATATCGGCGTACGCGTAACCACAGTCGTGGAGTCACAGCAGAATAGTTCGACAAAAAGCCCACGGGGGAAAGTGCTTTGAGCGAGATGGAAAGTGTACCGGGCACCGAACACCCGGAACCGCAAGCGGCATCATTCGGAGACTTGTCAGACGCACCATCCGAGCAGGGATCGAGTGCTTCGTTGGACACGTTGCTGGACATATCGTTGCCGGTCGCGATTGAATTTGGCCGCACGAAAATGACCGTTCAAGAGGTACTAGATATTGGTACCGGTTCGGTCATCCAATTGGAACGAATGGTTGGGGAGCCGATTGACGTGTTTGTATCTGATCGGAAGTTGGCTGAAGGCGAAGTTGTAGTCATTGGGGAACACTTCGGCGTTCGCATAACGCGGATCGTTTCAGCTTCCGCCACATCGAATGAGTCCCCATCCCCATGACCGGTGCATTCCAAGCCATTGTAGCGCTCGGCGTGACGGTCACGTTGTTGGTTGTGTCCGTGCGAATTCTGAGGAAATGGCGTCCTATGTCTGGCCGTCGTACCGGACTCGATCTTGAGTGGTTATCGCGGTTGCCGTATGGGCCCCGTCAGAGCATTGGGCTTTTGCGCATCGGCGGCAGAGTACTGGTCGTCTCCACGACGGAGCGCGGCGCTGATGTACTCACGGAGCTTGAGGGTGACGAACTGGGCCAGGCGTTGGCCGAACCGGATGTCAACCAGATCACCTTCCCCGATGTGTTCAAACGCGCAACCCGTCTAACGAAGCTTTCGTTCTTGGGATCGCTCGTCGCATTTCTCTGCGTGGTGGCATCGACACCCGCATCCGCCAGCATGATTTTGCCGAGCCAGGACGCTGCCGATGTAACGCAGGTGGCACCGCAGTTTGCATTGGAGGTCGGCGATGATGGCGACGGTCTGAAAATATCCGGCGCCGTTGGCGTCGTCGTGGTGATGACACTGATGACGCTGTTACCGGCGTTGTTTTTGATGATGACGAGTTTTACGAGAATCCTGATCGTCCTACACTTTCTCCGATCTGCCATCGGGACTCAAACAACTCCACCTGGCCAACTGTTGGTTGCCATTGCCGTGATGCTGACGGGGGTTGTCATGGCTCCCGCGTTAGAAGAGGCCAATGAAATGGCGTTGCAGCCCTATCTCGACGGGCAGATGACTCAGGTGGAAGCGTACAAGGCCGCGATCATTCCGTTTCGCGAGTTCATGTTGGCCAATACGCCGGACGAGGAACTCGGTGCCTTCGCTGAAATTTCTCAGCAAGCCGATGTGGAGACGATCGATGACGTATCAACGGTGACGATCATGTCTTCGTTCGTGACGAGTGAGCTGAAAGTCGCGTTTAAAATCGGCTTTCTTCTTTTCCTACCGTTTACAGTTGTCGATCTGGTGGTGGCATCGGTCCTCATGAGCATGGGGATGTTCATGTTGCCACCCGTCATGATTTCGCTTCCGTTTAAGCTGTTGCTTTTTGTACTTGCTGACGGCTGGACGTTGGTCACGCAGAGCTTGGTCGCGAGCTTTCAATAGTTATGTCCAACGAATTCGTCTTCGATCTCGTTAGCAACGCCATGCGGACCACGCTGACCGTCGCGGGTCCGTTACTTCTCACGGCGCTCGTCGTGGGCGTATCTGTGAGTATTCTGCAGGCCGTAACGCAAATCCAGGAGCAAACACTCACCTTTGTTCCCAAGCTCGCCGCGATCGCGTTGGTGTCGTTCGCGTTGCTGCCTTGGCTTTTGACACAGCTCGTGACCTTCCTTGTCGAGGTCCTGAATGCCATTCCGGTCGTAACATCATGAGCCTGGCAACGCTGTTGGAAGAACTGGTGCCATCGGGTTGGCCCACGATGATTCTCGTGTCAGCTCGAGTGATTGGCGTGATGATCATGGCGCCGATGTGGTCAATGCCCGTATTGCCAGCCAACACGCGTGTGGCCGCTGCCGTCCTGTTGACACTTTCACTCCTACCGGCGGCGCCGACGGCCGATGTTCCGGATGCGGTTCTATCGATACCCGTTCCATTGGCCGTTGAATTTCTCATTGGCATGTCAATCGGATTGGCAACGGCTGTTTTCATACACGGTGTGGCGTTAGCCAGCGAGATCGTGTCGGTACAGATGGGTCTTTCGCTAGCGGGTGCCCTCGCACCATCCGTGGGTGTCACGGGTCCCGGTCTTGGAGCGGTGCAGGGCATTATGGCCATTGCGATCTATTTCATCTTTGGTGGACATCTGATGCTCATCCAAGGATTGGCTGACAGTCTACACATCGTGCCGCCTGGAGTGGGAACGTTGAGTGAGTTCGGAATGCGTCGTGTTGTTGAGGTTGGCGGAACGGCGTTTGTCACAGCGGTAAAGGTCGCCGGCCCCCTCATGGTCGCGATGACACTTGCCAACGCGGT
>JAZDDC010000145.1:0-2149 GCA_036679565.1 Gemmatimonadota bacterium | reverse complement strand
GTGGGCTCCCATTTGTCCATTCCTGACGGCGCAATCGAATCTCGACGGGGACCCGGCATTACGTCGTACCTGTTAGAAGACCCCGCGTGTTTTGTCGAACACGTGCCACGTTCCCCCCGCCTCATCGTCTATGGCGCTGGACACGTGGGAAGAAAAATCGGCGCGTTGGCGTCGCAAGTCGGATTCTACGTTGTCGTGGTTGACGATCGGGAGGATTTTGCCAACGCCGATCGAATTCCGGAGGCAGACGAAATAATTGTTGGCGACTTCAGCCAGACGATTCACGCGTTTGATTTTGAAGCTGATGACTACGTCTTAGCCACCACGCGTGGACACAGTTACGACGCCACGATCGTCGAACATGTGGCGGAAACGAATGCTGGTTATGTCGGCATGTTAGGCAGCCGACGAAAGAAAAGTGTGCTTTGGAAAGCGTTGCGCGGGGCCGGTGTTTCGCAAGAAGCTCTGGACCGGGTCCGTTGCCCGATCGGTGTAAATATTGGGGCCGATGGCCCTGATGAAATCGCAGTGTCCGTAGTTGCCGAGTTAATTGACCTCAGGCGTCACGGTAATTCTGCGGATTAACGACTCAAGCTCTGCCCCCGATACCGACGCTCGTACAGTGATCCGGTAGTTGCCATACCTCGCCGTGCCTGTTGAGGGCCGCTGCTCCTCTGACGACGTGATTCCCACCGCTTCGAGCGTGGCATCATCTCCAATCGTACCCGTCGATACAATTCGTATGTAAACGAGTTCGCCGGTTCGTGTTGCTTGCGTTACGCGGATCTCGGCGCGATTCAGGGCACGTTCAATCCGTTCAATCCTGGATCCATCGATTGAGACCAATGGACCACCCAATAACGTCTCCGCGAGAGGGCGAGGTGTGACTGACCACGTAACTTCGGCATTGGACGGCGGCGTGTTCGGAGCAGCCTCGCGTGCGCGTGCAGTTTGTTCGGCGTCCGTGACGACCATCTCGTCCAAAGACACTTCCGTCCTCCGCAGTTCGAAGTCGGCAACGGTCCCTTCATTTTCCGAAACCGCAAGACCGATCTCAGTGCTTCTGTACCCAATGCCGATCACATCAACACTCACGGATCCAGCCGGGACGTTTGCGATCTGATAGCGTCCGTCGCTATCGGTGAGGGCAACGCGGTCGGTTCCGGCGATGGCTACCCGCACTCCAGTAATGGCCCGTTTGGATGTGGCATCACGCACGCTGCCTAGGATTGTTCGTCCATCTATCTGGGACGCGGCTCCCTGGGTGTCTGAAAGTGCGGAGGCCACTGACGCTGTGACGTCACTGGCTTTCCCCTGAAGTTCAGCATCCGCGAAGCCACCTGTGGGGTCAAGTCGATCTCCCTCAGCTGCATCGTTGATGGGCCCGGGCAATGCATCCGCGGTTAGAAGAGGTGTGTCGCCAGGCGTGATGGGCTCCGTTCCCCTAGATCGTTCCTGACGCGCATCGACGCGGGATGGTGCCGCTGTGTTCTCTCCAACGCCTTCACTCGCTACGACTATTGACCCATCGGAAAACCGGGTCATGAGATAAGGCCGTCCAAACCACCCGCCAATGCCAACGGTCACGAGAATCGTTGCAGCAAGCGCGAGGATACGTGTCCCACGACGTTTGGCCGGCTTGCGCGCCGACTCCACTTGAGGAGACGGCGGGCCAGCTACCTCGCTGACGATATCGGGCTCGTCCCGCTCGCTCCCAACGGGAGAATCGGCTTCGATGAAAACAATCTCGTCTTCACTCGGTATGCCCAGTTCCTGAACTTCAGATTGTTCGTCGACAACCAACCACGGTTTTTCCTCGGAGACGTCCGCATCGTCGCCGGTGGCCGCGGTGCGTAATTCGTCGATCTCTTCAACAGACTCTTTTGCGTCTTCCGCCGTGTCCTCCGCCTTGAAGATGACGTCGTCTTCAGCGACTGGTTGGTGATTGTCCGGTACGGCTTCGGGATCACGTCGTTCTTCCGACGACGCGTTATTGGACTGAAGCATCGACAACAGATCGTTTTCCACGGCGTCTTCGATGACGCTCTCGATATCAATTTCGAAGTCCCCTGCTGCGTCCTTGTCCGATTGTTCGTGACCCCGTAGAAAACGCGACCTTTGGGAGTCTGCCTCTGACCCGTTGTCCTGT
>JAZDDC010000144.1:0-2913 GCA_036679565.1 Gemmatimonadota bacterium | reverse complement strand
GTGCTGAAGCTCTTCTCATTCGTAGGAATTGTATGGGATCTCAACGCGCCTCCCGAGGAGTTGGTGCGCAACGAGAAGAAGCTGGGAAGAGGCGTGGTGGATAAGGTCGCGCGGCGTTTGGTGGCGTCGATGGCTGTTGAGCGCATGAGCAACCAATTGCGTGAAGCGTGGGCCAATACGCCGACCTTGGATGAGCTGCGTGAGAAGGCGCGGACCGCGCGTTCCGAAGCGCACATGATGCTCAGGGACATGCATCTACCACACGTGCCCACGGCTGACGAGCTGCGCGAAAAGGTTAGAGAGATGTTTGCCTCTTCACCTTCACTCGACGACATCGTCGCGCGCACGCGTGAGCTACTGCTTGAAGCCATCGCGACCGAATTACTTCTGTCGGCGCCGAGTAAGGCATAAACGGAGCGTAGGACTGCAACGTGAACGGGCCGGCCGGGCATGTTGCCCAGCCGGCCCGTTTTACATCCCTACGGCAGCAAGCGGCGCTGTTACGGAATGAGCGTTCGTTGGGGCAGTTTTCCGAATTCATATTCGGCGGGTGGGTCTACGCCAAGTAGGTGACGGACGAAATAATCCCAGCGCCGCCGCATCATGTAAGGCTCGTTGCCAAACCCGTGACGCCGGTTTGGGAACAGCACGAGATCGAAGTCTTTGTTAGCCGCTATGAGCGCGTCCACCACAAGCATGGTGTTAGAGGGCGGTACGTTGTTGTCCATCGTACCGTGCGCCAACAACAATTTGCCACGCAGATTTACAACCTGAAGTTGGTTTGCCTGGTTGTCATAGTTTGTGGTACCGTCGTCAAACTCTTCGAGCAATCCCTGCCACTTTTCGCCCCAATCGTCTTCATAATTGCGGTTATCGTGGTTTCCGGCTTGGGAGACGGCAACCTTGTAAAAGTCCGGGTATTGCATGATCGCCGCCGCAGCAGCGAAGCCACCGCCGGAGTGTCCGTAAATCCCGACTCGTGCGATGTCCATATAGGAGTGACGTTGTGCCAACTGTTGGATCATAGTCACTTGATCCGGCAGACCGTTGTCACCCATGTTACCGTAGTACGCCTCATGAAATGACTTCGAACGTTTGGGTGTGCCCATTGCATCGACTTCGACAACGATGAAGCCGAGTTCGGCAATGGCCTGTTTGTCGCCGCGAGACGGATTAAAACTCCTACTACCGACACTGCCGGTTTGTGGCCCCGGGTACAGATAGTTGACGATGGGATATGAGCGCGTTGAGTCAAAGTGAGACGGGCGATACATCAGGCCGTACAAATCGGTTTCTCCGTCTCGCGCTTTCACCGTGAACGGAATGGGAGCTTGCCACCCATTAGCTAATAATTGCGTGACATCGGCTTGTTCGGCCGCCACGCGTTCGCGACCTCGTGTGTCGCGGACGACTATAACTGGTGCCTCCGTTGGCGTTGAATAGCTATCGGTGAAATAGTCGCCGCTCGGCGACATCGAGATGACGTGATTGGCCGTCTCAGGCGTAAGCAGTCTCAGGTTCGATCCGTCCATTTGCACGCTGTAGAAATATTCGAAGTACGGGTCACCAGCTTCGCGTCCGGCACCCGTAAAATAGAGTGTTCGCTTGTCTACATCGACGTGTCGTAGCTGCAGCACGTTCCAGCCGCCGGACGTTATTTGGTTCTTTAGTTTGCCCGTCTCGAGATCGTATAAGTAGAGGTGACCCCAATCGTCCCGTTGCGAGTACCAGATGATTTCGTTTGACGTCGTCAGCGCACGCCAATTGACCATATTGTAGCCCGATTCAAAAAATGTATCGACGGTCTCCTCCATCACGTCTCGCACGATACCCGTATTCGGATCGGCAACACGCAGTTGTGCCTGCTTGTGATCACGCGAACTGGAGACGAATATCAGCTGAGAAGCGTCCGGACTCCATTCGATGTCGGCCCAACGTCCACGGCACGCGACGTGGTCGCAGATTGTGGATCGATGTTGATCGGGTGGCATTTGAAGACGCACGACGCGTCCTTCATCGACATCAATGACGACACGGTGAATTCTGAAGATCACGCTGTCTTCCGGCAGTGGGTACTTCCAGGCTTCGAGTCGAGGATGTCCGACATTGGTAGAGACCAGGTACATGTCGCCAACACCGCGGGCGTCGTGTTGGAATGTGGCAATTTTTCGAGCGTCGGGTGACCAGAGCAACACAGGACTATCCCGCCGAATCCACCCCGCGTTGTCCGTGGCGTAGCCGAAGTGTTCAATGCCATCTGTTGTCAACGCGGTTTCGCGGCCGGAAGGGATATCCCGCACCCAGAGGTTGTTGTGTCGGATGAATGCTTCTCGACTGCCGTCTGGCGATACGCGGCCGTTCGGATCCGTTTGCTTGTCACCGGCAGAAGTGCCGCAACGGTATTCCACGACATCGCACGTGTACGCGGTGGGACCGACTCGGAGGGAGATCGACCGGTTGTCTTGAGCGTATTCGAATTCGCGGAATGGCAGTGCAAAAGGAGCGACGGACGTGTCCGCCGCAATGGATAGCGCATCGGCCAAACGACCGTGGTCGAATGCGCGGCGGCGGTCACGATTCCTCGGGTCTACGAGAACGAATTCGGTGCCTTCTGGAATCGCATTCAGATACCAAAAGCGGTCGTTGTCCAGCCAGTTGGGTTGCACCGCTGCGCCGTAAACCAGGGACGCCGTGCTCGTTCGCAACGCGCCTTCGGCGCGGGCGTAGTCAGCCGCTGTGACAGACGGTGTTTCTTGGGCGGTGACCGGGGTCGTGATGACGACCATGATGGCAAGCCACGGTTGATGACGCATTCCTACACCTCTACTGCTTTAGATTGAGTGAGCCTACTTGGTTCCGATTTTGGGAGCGACGACCGTGTTACGAAGGATACCTACGCCCTCGAGTTCGATC
>JAZDDC010000143.1:0-14253 GCA_036679565.1 Gemmatimonadota bacterium | reverse complement strand
ACATGCCGAACGTATGTAACGGATTGAATACAGGTACACCGTCAAAATACACACGCGTCTGGTCCCACCGACCGCCACGGGTCCAGAGTTCCGCCGTCCAATCGCTCTTCGTCGCGACCCCAGGTACGGTTTGCAGTGCACGAAGCACGTCGCCGTCGCCGAATGTGACCGCCCGGGCGACGTCGTCGGCGGTGATTTCGCGAACGTCGGGCGTGAGGTAGCTGCGTTGACGAGCCAAGATGGTGATCGCTTGCGCGTTCGTGCGACGTGCTGTCTGCTTCATCCGGTGCCGATCGCTGCGAGCTGTAACGGCCAATGGTGTCAATAGGATCGGGTGAACGTCGAGCGCTATAGACAAGTTGATCGGATTCGCGCTAGCGATATCCAGAGTGACATACGTGGGACGAAATCCGATACGCCGAACATCAACGCGGTAGTGACCGGGCGGGACGGCGGGCAGCGAATATCTCCCAAGGTCGTCAGTGACCGTTTGGAACACACGCCCAGGCTCAAACTGGGTTAATGCGACCACGGCACCGGGTATTGGTGTTGTACCATTTGCCGCGAAGATGTATCCAACCACCTGCGCTGGCGCGACCGCGACCGAATCGCGCTGGAACGCCGCGGTTGGGTGGGAACCGCATACCAGAAGGAGGATGACCAGCAGTCGAGCTATTGCTTGGCGCACGGCTTTACACGGATGAAGGGCTGACCTAGTGTACACCGCCCAACTTAAAAATGTTCCCGACGGGACTGGGAACATCGACTGGCGCGATACGGTAACAGAGGCTGGAAACGGGCCGCTGACCCTGTCGCCCGATGGGGTTCTCTTTGGAGGGGAGAGCCGGTGGACTCAATTGCCACTAGAACGGCCCGTTTTCGGTTTCTCCGTAATTCTTTCCAGTTATTGGGTCAAACAAAAAAATCCGAAGGGGTTATGTGGTAACGCCCGGGATCGACCACTTTGATGATGGAGCGTTCGTGAACACCGGGCGAAAGTTCCTCGGACAGATCCACGAGTGGAGCCGGGTTGATGCCTTCGCCATCTTCGTTGATTATCAATCGCACCACCGGCCTGCTGGACTTCGTCTGATCCGGATTCGCGGCGTGCACGATTCCCACCTCGTGCGTATCCAGGATGACACACGTACCGACGGGGTAGACTCCTAACAGGTTTATCAACGCTTTGACAAACACCGGATCCACGCCGACCCGTGCCTGCTGTTCGATCATTTCCTGAATGATCTTATCGGGTGAGTTGGAACCCGATTTGTAAACACGTTTACTCGTGGCGGCATCATAGATATCGGCTACCGTTACGAGCTTCGAGAACATCGTAAGCTTTCGTTCAAGTTGCGTTTTGGGATAACCGGTGAGATCGATTTTCATGTGATGTTCGTGCGCTACGATCATTGCGCGGTAAGGGATCTCGTTGACTCCCTGTAAGCTGAAGAGAGCTAGTACGCCTAACCACGGGTGCGCTTTCATGATTACCCACTCGTCGTCGGTCAACGAGCCACTTTTGTTGAGAACCTCAAGCGGTACTCGGCTTTTGCCTACGTCATGGAGGAGCGCGGCCATGCCCAAGTCGTACAACTGGTTTTTGGTCAGGTCGAGCCGCTTTCCGATAGACAAGCTAAAAATGCAGACATTGACCGAATGGGTGAACGTGTAGTCGTCGTAGTCCCGCAATGTGGTTAATCCAACCATTGACGTTTCATTGTTGAGTACTTGATCGACAATGTTTTGGACGGCGCGCTGCACTTTTCGTAGATTTGCAGCGCGTCCCATACGGATGCTGCTGACCAGGTCCTTTGTTACGCTGACAGACCGTTGATAAGTGCCCTTCGCGATCGCTTTTTGGACTTGGGCGTCGGACGATACGTGCTCACCATCAAATGCTTCCTCGATGGCGATACTGTGCACCGTTTTCAATCGGTGCTGAAGCAGGTCGAGACCAAGGTCACCGTTGGCGTCCTCCGCCACAGCTAAGAGCGCGGCGATGAACACCAACCATTGACGGCGGTCGGCATTCTGAAAAACGCGGACGGTACCGATCCGGCAACGGCTGAAGGTGTGTATGACGTGACTCAAGGACGCGTAGTTGTCCATCCCAAGTCTGAGTCTCGTAGCGTTGACAAACAGGAACTCCCCCGCAACCCGAATCTCGAGTTCACCATCCATCTCGAGCAGCTTGTCGGCGGCTAGTTGTAGCTCATCAAGAGATCGTGTGGACCGCGTATTGCCGGCAGGGTACATCTTGAGTACGCGGAGGGCGGCATAGAATCTTCTGAGAACGTGTTCACCGTGTTCTCGGGTCGCCACGTCGCTCGGTGCCGGTGCGTTCCCGGTTTGCAGTTGGTTCCTCACTGACGAATTCCCCGAATCGCTTTATCCGCCGCGATGCGTACGATGGATTCCTTGTCGTTCAACGCGTGACCCAGCGCTGTTTGGGCAGGCGGTGTTCCAATCATGCCAAGCGCCATGGCCGCGCATGCGCGGGTATCTGGATCTTCTCGTCGGCCAAATAGCCGTTTTGTGTTTAGCATTGCATCCAGGCGTGCAATGGCGGACCCACCACCGAGTACAGCAAACGCTTCGAAGAAAATCCGTTTCTCGGAAAGCTGAGCGCGACGCAGACGAGTTTTTATCACTGTTTCCACGAGGGGACACGCGGCCACATGTCTGATTGATGTCAGTTTTTTTGCGGCGGTCGTTCGGACTTCTCGGTCGTCATCGAAAAGCAGTTGCGTTAGCGCGTCCAAGGTGGCCGCAGTGGCAAGCGAGGCAAAGGTGAGGGCAACGGTTTTCCGAACTGTCGGATCTTCGTGCGAGGCAAATCCGAGTACATCGTCCGCTACATTGCGGAGCGCGAGGCGGCTAACAATATCGAGCGCTGCGGTAAGAGCCGCCGGCCCCGAGGAGGCGACACTCTGGATTAGTCGTTTGGGATTCGCGCGGGCAATGGGATCGAGGGCGAGCGACAACACACCTTTTACGCGTGAGTTGTTGAGGCGTGGAAGCCACTCCAATATTGTCCCGATCGATTCCGGCTTCAATTGGCCGAGTAGCTCCGTCAAATCGTCACGGGCTGGGGGTGCATGTGACTCGTCGAGCACTTGGAGGAGACCGCTCAAAACCTCTGGTGACGAGAGCTTAGCGGGAATGTCCTCAAGCCGTTTTAGCCCAGCCGCCGGCGCAGACGCCCGAAGTGAAATGTCACGCGCTTCTCGCAGGATGTATGCGACGACGTTGTACTCTCGCAGGCCGAGCAAGCGCGGCAACAACTGCTCGATGATCTCAACGATCTCCAGCTGAGGCTCGCCGTACGTTTGAGTCTCGAAGATGTCGAAGAGTATGGCCAGCACGTTCGTATGAAGTTCAGCCTTGTACTCCTCGTCGATTTCCCGTTTCAGTCGCGCAATTTCCCGTGCGTCGAGAAAATGAAGTGTGCCGTCAGAGTCGTCCAACGTCGCGAACGGGTTCTTTTCGGAGTCCGGTTGGCGCGTGCACTCGACATCGTCTTCAATTTGCGCGCGAACGTCGTCAGGAACTCCCAGGTTGTACATGCTGCCGGTTTCTTCTAACGGAGTGTATTCTTCGTCGGCTGGTTCTACGAACTCGTACTGGATATGGAGAAATTCCTGTGGCCACAGGAGCGTCAAAAGATCTTCGTGTGCTTCAGCGCCGCCGTGTGGGAACGTCGTCCAGCCGGATGGCCGTCTGGTGACCCCGTCGGTCTTGTGCGAGGTGGTTCGAGCTTGGTTGATTAGTTCAAGCAAGCGAACCAGTTCTTCGTCTTCGCACCCCGAAGCCAACGTGATAGCACGTAGGCCGTCTCGATATAAAAGCCACGCGAGGTTCTCCGAATGATCCGGGTCGTTGGGGAACGTCATCCCATGGAGTTGAAAACCTTCTCCTGTGATACCAAGGACTATTTCGTCCTCGGTCTGCCAGAACGTTCGAAAACTCTCCGTGAGACGATCCAGCGCCGTTTGGTACATCGGATTGTTGGGCAGATACAGCTGCGTGGCTCGGAGCGTTTTTTCGAGCATCAACAGCTGTCGTCCGACCGCGTCGATGGACGCGGTTAGGTCGCTATCTGTGGAGTCGGTTGTCGGAGATAGCGGTGCAGAGTTCAACGGCTCGCTCGTCAGTCACGCCCATTCGGATCGGGCCCGGTTCGTAGGTCACAGGTCTGATCGTCCCGACTGCAACGTGTTTGACACGTTGCAGTTACGACGATCGACCACTGTGATTCGTCCCGCGAAGCCACCTCGGAGTGACCCTCGCTACGAGCATTATCGGAATATCAACGCCAAAACAACATTCAACGTTCAACACTCAACGTTCAACGCTCAGCATCAACGCTCAAGGTTGAACGTCCAATTGAACGTTCAGTTGAACGTTCAACAGCGCTGAACGTTGATGCTGAGAGTTGAGTGTTGAGCGTTGAACGTTGAACGTTCTCTAGCGTCTGCGAATGACGGAAATCGACCCGTTTACGGATTCCAACCGGATGTCTTGGCCGCCTTGACCAAGCACGCCTTCGAATCGCTTCGGTCCGAAACGTCCTTGAATCATCAATGGGAATTCGGATCTGATTTGCCCATTGGCGGTAGCACCGATGATGTCGGCGTTTGTGCCGGAGGGTAAAACAAGCGTTACGGTTCCATTCACGGTCTGCAGGGACATTGTACCGGTCAATACGGTGCCCAACAAAGCGGCTTCGATGTCTCCGTTGACGGATTCTGCGGATACGTATCCAGAGCCGGACACCTTGATTTCACCGTTGACGGTCTCAGCTTCGATTGGGCCCCTCAATTCGATTGCCTGGACACCGCCATTTACCGTTTTCCCGATAAATGTCACACCCGACGGTACTTGAACGTCAAACTCTACGTTTACGTCATTGTTGTTGCCTCCCAATCGACCGCCTTGCCCGGGTGCGCACCTATTGTCCCGGCCCCGTGAGCGATAGAGGGCGCAGATCGTCACACCGTTTGCATGTTCGATGACCTCAAAACGAACGGTCTTCACGTCGCTACGCCGGGCATTCTTCGAGGCTTGCACGATCACCTGGTCTCCCCGGTGCCAGCGGGCCTTGACTGAACCGTTCACGCCTTTGACCTCGATGGCCAAGCCTGATCCCACCTCTCCGGTCCAGAGGAAATCTCCAGATTGTGAATTGACGGAGAAGTGACCTTCGGCCTCAGCGTGTTGAAACCACAGCCCTTCCTTGGAGTACTGGTAAATTCCGTAAAAGCCAACGCCAAGCAGGCCTAAAACCCAATAGTGTTTCATCGTTTCCGCCTTGGTAACGTCGATGATGTCCGGATGCGCAGATTCCTTACGCACTTAGATGCATTGCGGTGTCAGTTGGTTGCGTCTACCTGATAAATCCGGGTATGACCATATTTGCCATCCGCGTAGGGTCGTGTATTCCTTGGGCTGTCATCCATGTGTCAGTTTTTTCGACCATCTGAGAGCCGGCCACACCGCCAACCAGGCTGCCCAACTGTCTTCGTGCGGCGCAGGCGTGCATCGTCATATCGGCCCGTTCCAGCGCAACCACGGACTCCCTCAGAGTATCTACGGCCGTGCTCATTCGCCCTTCCCGCGTCGCAATAGCGGCCTCAATTGAGAGGCCCAGACCATGGCACCATTGACGGCCTTCTTTCCGTATGCTTGCGGCATCGGCTTTTGCCAGACGTAGGTGTTTGGGATTTGGCGTGGTCGTGGACAAGATACAAGTCGCCCGCAGGTGCCGCATGATTACTCGAATGACCTGTATTCTCATGAGACTGGTTGATCGTATTCTGGGCCACTGCCGCATCATCGTGTCCAGCGCCCCCTGGCCATCCCCTTCGTACAACCGGATGCGTAGATCGGCGGCTAACGCGAGATAATGAGGTGTGCGAAACGGTTCGTCAGGCCACTCTTGTAATCCGCTCGTTAAGGCGCTCCGGGCTCCGGCTGGGTCGTTGCGTACCAGCCAGATGACATTGGCCGGTCCCGTTTTCACGATAGTTGAGGCGAATCGATTTCCGCGGTGTTCGGCATGGTCCAGGAACTTGGTCGCATGGGTGACAAGCGCGGGGACATCACCGGAATAATAAAGTGAAAGCGTGTGATATAGCTGTGACGTCATGACCTCCCACGCCACCCCGGAACCGTGGTCTCGCAACTGTTGTTGCGCCTGCGCCGTCAGTTCCTTGGCGCGGACCCAATTGCCTGCGAAATATGCGATGGTGCCGGCCATCAGCGTACAAAGCGCCAGGGCATGCGGGGATTGTGTTCTGGCGGCAATGGCCTCGGCGCGTCGTAGCAAGTGAGCACCTCTGCGCCGGCCCCTCCGATCCCCGTTTAGGACGGAGAAACCGGCCTCGATGGCAAGCGCCCGGGCAATTCGATCGGCATCGCCACTTTGCAGTGCTAAGCATGCGTGGCGTGCTTGGAAATCGGCGGCCGGTATGTATTCGAGATGTGCCAGACCCTCTGCAACGCTCCTACAGACATCGATGCGTTGCAACGTTGGTTGCGGTGAGGAGCCATCAATACGGATGCGCCGTGTCGCGAGCCGCACGCGTAATTTTGTTCGACTCCAGACGAGTGACGCCAGCGAGCCGAATCTGGTGTGGGCCAGCGATAAATTGGCGGCATCGAGAACGGTAGTAACCTCGCGGAGTCCTTCCTCAATGCGACCGCTTAGCAAGAGGTGTTCGGCACCAAGCCTTCGGTTTTCTAGCTGGTCGGTTGCGGTTCCCTCTAGGGCCGCGTCAAGATAAGTGTCCGCGGCCTCGGATAATCGCCCTCCCGCGGAGAGGGCGGTTGCCTTCGCACAGAGCAGTCGGGCCCGTGAGTCTGAGGAATGTGACCGGAGCGTCAGCGCCTTCTCGTACAACCGTGCGGCGCGTTCGAAATCGTACGCATCTGCCGCGCGGGCGGCTGCTTGTTGCGCATAGTTGCTGGCTATGGCGTGCTTGTTGGCCTTGAGATAGTGCTCAAAAAGAAGTTCGGGGATAGGATCGGCTGACGCACGCATCGTGTCAGCAATACGTCTGTGGAGGTCCGCCATCTCGGTGTCTGACACCGTGTCTAGAATGGCCGCACGGATACGATCGTGGAAGATCTCGACACGGTTAGCATTGTCTGTGCGAACGAAACCGGCAATCTCCAATGCGCCTACCAACTCTCGCTCGTCGTCGCCAATCTCTGCGGCCTGCCGCGCGAGACGGGTGTCGATGGGATGTCCCGCCGCCGCCACGACCTCCATGAGTTTTCGTTCGCCGGCCGTGGTGGCTGCGAGACGTGTTTGAATGATCTCTCGGATACCTACGGTGGATGCCTGTGGGCTCGTGATGAGATGACGAACCATCTGCTCGATCAAAAAAGGGTTTCCAGCGCACTCCGCACAGACCTTGGATGCGAGCGTTTGTCGATGGCCGGAGCGGGGGAGCAACACGGTGGCGAGTTTGATAGCCTCGAGTTCGTCTAGTGGTGAGAGATCGATACGTCGAAAATCCGCACCACTGCGTTCTACTTGTCTCAATACATCTTCCTCGCCCGCCCATCCTTCGCGAAAACAAGCGACAAGGAGGAACGGCGGGGCGTGTGGTGAACGGAGCAGCTCACACAACCCTTGCACGCCATCATGGTCGGTACGCTGCAGGTCGTCAATGTAAATCACCAACGGTTGCGGAAGGCTTATCCCCCTGAGCAGCTCGCGCAACGCCGTGAAGGCGCGGCGGCGGACTTCCGTTCGATCGCCTCCCGGCGTGTCTGAAACGAGTGTTGTTGCGATGGCCGGTACACGACGAAGCACGGAAAATACATTTACGAGGTCGCCGATGCCGTCCGGCAACAGGGTGGTCACTCGAGAATACGGTTGGTGTTTGAGATACGCTCCCAAGCTATCGATGATTCCGTCCAACGCTTTGTCCGGTACCGCTTCCTTTGGATAGCAACGTCCGGCAAGCACCGTTGCGTCCGCGCTCCGACGCGCCTCCTCCAGGAATGTCGAAGCCAGAGCCGTTTTGCCGATTCCGGAGGGCCCCCGTAAAAAGACCGTTGCTGGTTGGCCCGTTCGCACACTGTTGAGCGCCTGTCGTAATTCTTCCAATTCTCGTTTCCGGCCGACGAGTTTGTCGGTTTGGACAGGTTCGGAAACATGGAGTTGTTGTCGTTCGGTCGGCCCGCTGTTGAGGCGTTTTAATACGGCGAGTCCGTCGGGTCGTGTTTTAGGGTCCTGGCGCAACAGATCCATGCAGAGATCGACCAAATCCGATGGCAGTCCGTCCACCAAAGTGTCGGGTCGTTTCGGAGGTGCGGTACCGATCTTCCATTTTTTATGAAGGACAGTTGATGGTCCGCCTTCGAAAGGCGGTCGACCGGCGAGTGCGTGATACAGCATCGTCCCAACCGCGAACCAGTCGGCGGGTGGTCCCGGTGGGCCGTTGCCATGCTCCGGTGCCATGTAACCGGCAGTTCCCCACATCGCGTCCGCGGTGATGTCCATCGGATCAGCGACGCCCGTATCCGCCGTCAGACCAAAATCAAGAATCACGAGTCGGCCCTCACGGGTTACGAGCACATTGGTGGGTTTGATGTCTCGATGTACCTTGCCCGCCCGATGCAACGTGAAGAGCCCCTGCGCGAGTTGTGTTAGGCAGGTGCGCAGTTTGTATATCTGAGACGATGTGCGTGCATCGGAATCGGGTGTGGCCTGTTCGGACCGTCCTGACGTGACGTAGGTCAAGAAATCGACACCCTCGACGCATTCCATGGTGAAGAACCACTCGTCGTCATGTGCCGACATTTCGTACAGCGTTACGAGATTGGGATGCTGGACGTCGAGGAGTGATCGAAATTCCCGTTTGAACCGATAGACGGCGTCCGCGTCGGCCCAGCGAAGGGTCTTGAGTGCTACTATTTGATTGCGCTCACGGTCGAACGCTTCGTAGACGACTCCCATTCCACCCGCGCCGAGGCGCCGGCGAATAGAATAACGGTCGGTGTCGGGGATAGCTTTGCCCCTGTTGGTCACGATGTGTTGCCTTTTCCCTGTCGAACCCACCGATCAGCATGATCGATCGTAGACGAATTCGCCAGGTACTAGACGTGAACCAGATCAGAATGACGACATCGACCGGCGTGTACGTTAGTACACTCCATCAAAACGTCTTCAAGAGTACGGGGGAGGCTGCTTAAGGTCTGTTTGTGCTTTGCAAAATTCGTTGAGGCGCGGTGTTCCGGGCTCGGGCCACCGTACGCGGGTCACCCATGGGTCGTGGCTGCTGCTGCCGCGTATGCACTTGTACACGCGGGGCGAATGCGGAGTGCCGCTCGAAGGAGTGATGTTGAATGTGAAATGGCTTGGCTTGCGCTCCTTTGCGGCTGACCAGGAAGCCCAATGCGCCGATACCCGCGGCGATCCAAAGACTAACCACAAACGGAAATGCACCCAAAAGAATCACTGCGCCCATACCGTAAGGCAGTAACATTCGCAACGGCGTCGCATCGATCCAGTCCTGGGCGGCGCGAACTGGCTTGGATCCGCGATTGCGGCCTATCGGTTTGCGAAACGCTCGGACAGGCAAAAGGATGATCGCGGCCATCACTGCATACATGCCCCTGATGGCTTTCCAGGGTCCGCCGCGTCTTTTGGGTCGTGACGGGGTGGGCCGGCTAGGAACCGGTTGTGAGATCCGCGGGCTGGAAGGTTGGCGCTGAGCGCCCGACGTCCTGACAGGTTGGGGCGACCTTGGTTGTGGGCCGGACGGTCTCACCGTGTTTGCGACTTGCCGCTGTGGCCCAGAATTCGTGTGATGGGTGATCGGTGTAGCCGGGGTCGGCTGGCTGATGCGCGGTGCGACAGGACCCGGCCGCAACGGGGCGGCGTCCTTCAGGGACGGCATTGGGCTCGTGACGATGAGCTTGTCCATTGGTGTGACAGTCGCCGGTACCGCTGAGGTCTTGGCGTCCGCGTGACCTGCGGCCGGTAACGGGATCTTCACAACGGATTTGATGCGTGGCCGTGTGGGGCGGGGCCCTTTGGCCGCCTGTTGGCCTGCGGTTCTCCGTGGTAATTCTGGTCGCCGAGACTCCGACGTACGACTGGGGGCTGGCGGAAGGCCTCGATTGGATCGTTGACGCTTTGTGTTCAGTCGTGCTCGATACTCTCCGCTGCGGCGAGCAATCTGAATAGCCCGGGCTCGGAGCACGACTTCTTGCTCGTCAGACGGGGCAGGAAAACTTCCCTCCATGACTCCGTCACATGTTATACACCACATTGCGGTGTCACCCAAGCTGTCTCGTGACAATGCGTTGCTTCGATCTTCGAGGTGATACAACCGGCCCTCGAATTCAAAATGCAGCCCACGTACGGCGCCGGCGCCAGTCTCTTCCAGGGTCCGAATGGCCCGTTGTTCGAGCGACTCAGGACTCTCATGTGGCATGGCGCGCAATGTGTGCTCCACCACGCCATCGACCGTTATACGCCAATGCCAGACCGACTCTCCCTTGGGACCGGTTGGTTCTTCGAGAGCGGTTACTACGTATTGTCGGCGGTTGTGGTCGAACGTGATCGAGTCAAAATCCGGTCCTTGCTTGGGCTGACGGGGCACCCGCGCGCGTCTTGCCCGAGCATCTAACGGTTTGGGCTGGGGAGTTGCCGCCTGAAGTGCCACGTCGGCGCCGGTCGGCGGGAGGATCTCGATTGTCGGCTGTCCGTTGCCCTCCGATGGCGCAAACCATTCCGTAATACGCCGTCCCGAGTTGATACGACGATCCAACGATGCCCGTCGATCGATGGGCACGGCAATCGAAAGCCGACGACGGTCCGGACCTCTTCGTTCTGTCCGTACTCGTCGATCAAACCCTCCGGAATTCGTTCCAAATGCGCGGGACGTTTGGGTCATGCGTCAATCCACCCTAATTCTTGCTGCAAAAACTAGTTACGACACTTCCGAAATAATCATATTCGGCGCGGGATGCAAATTTACCGAGACTGTGTGACGGTTGTATCAGAGTTGTGGAGCTGCCACGGTGTCCGCGCAACGTCGATCCGGTGCAACGCAACTGTTGAATTCCGTAGGTGCATGTCCTATATGCGTTTCCGTATTTCGGAACCATCAGCGACGTTCTCCGGGGTATTTCTGCTAGGTACAATTGCAACGTTTGTGCGATCAGATCCTCGCGGCTCCGAACGGGTGTTGAGCCTGCGAGGCATACTGCATACGTAACATGCTGACTTGGCAACGAACGGGCGCGGACCTAGGTCACAATGTTGCCCCCGGGCCTTTGCGGTTGCTCCTTGCTGAGGGGATCATGATCAAATTGCGTTTGCTCGTCGTCTGGTTTCGGTCTATATACGGTCGTTAAATCAAGAATCGAGGTCCATTTGACCAATACCGACCTTTTGATCATCGGGGGTGGCATCGTTGGTCTGAGTATCGCGTTGGAGGCCAAGAAACGTGACATGGGTCGATCGGTGACGCTGATCGACAAGGAAAACGGCTGTGGGCTTCATGCTAGCTCACGCAACAGTGGTGTTTTGCACGCGGGCTTCTATTACCCGCCCGGTTCTCTGAAAGCACGGTTTACGGTCGAGGGCAATCGTCGCCTCACTGCGTACTGCGCCGAGCATAGTCTTCCCATCAATAAGTGTGGCAAGCTGGTGGTGACTCGGACGGAAGCCGAGTTACCTGCGCTTGACGAGATGAACAGACGAGCGACTGCAAATGCGTGTCCCGTGCATCTCATTTCCGCGGTTGAGGCGCGTGACCATGAGCCTCGTGTTCGAACCGTGGGTCGGGCGCTTTTTTCGCCAACCACGTCATCCGTGTCGCCCGCGCGCGTGGTGGGTCAACTTTTAGAGGATGTTACATCGCGTGGTGTTTGTGTTCGGACCGGGTGTGCATACCGGCGCCGTGATTCAGACAAAGTCGTTCTCAGTGACGGCTCCTCCATCATTGCCGGCCACGTAGTCAACGCAGCTGGTTTGTACGCCGATGTGATCGCAAAGGACTTCGGGTTTGCTGACCAATACGTGATCCTGCCATTCAAAGGTGTTTACCTGATCGCAGACCAAGGCACCGAACCGTTGCACCGGCACGTCTACCCTGTTCCCGATCTCAGTAATCAGTTCCATTTGGGCCTTCACTTTACGGTGGCGGTGGATGGGACAACCAAGATCGGTCCGACCGCGATGCCCGCGTTTTGGCGGGAGCAATATGGTGGCCTACAGAACTTCAAAACGAGTGAGACGCTGGACGTGCTCAGACGACAGTTCACGTTGTTTCGACGAAATGATTTCGGCTTCCGCCGACTCGCGCTCCAGGAGATGCGGAAGTACTCCCGGCGACATCTGGTCGATCTTGCGTCGCAACTCGTACCAGATGTACAACGCGGCAACTTTAGGGCGTGGGGCCGTCCCGGTATTCGCGCACAACTGTTTGATAGCCAGGCAAATCGTTTAGTGTCAGACTTCGTCGTCGAAGGGGATGAGCGCTCTACACATATCCTCAACGCTGTGTCACCGGCCTTTACGTGCTGTTTCCCATTTGCAGAGCACGTCCTCGACCGCGTCGAGCGCGTAGCAAGTCGATAGTTATTTCCATGCGTCCGCTCACCGGTGTTATCGCCGCACTCTCGGCGATCCTTACGTTGTACCATCTCTACGCCGCGGGCGTATCGCCGTTTACCGCCCTTGTACATCGTCCCGTCCATTTCGGAATACTCGCGGTTCTCGGCCTACTCGGTGTAGGTGTGCGTGTTCGTGTTCGTCCGCAGCGGGATTCGGCCGAGACGAAAACACGGCGCCGGTTGACAGTGCACCAGCTCGTCAGCGGCATACTCCTGACGGTCGCGGTGTTTGCCTGTGGCTATTTGATCACGCAGCACGAGGAACTCGTTCGTCGTGTCGGTTCAGCTTCTCGATGGGACATCCTCGCCGGCAGCGCGGCACTCGTGCTTGTGCTCGAGCTGGCGCGACGTACGGTCGGATTCGGGTTGGTTACCGTCGCGTTGCTCGCGTTAGGATATGCTTTGGCTGGTCCGTGGTTGCCAGGGATGTTGGCGCACCGCGGATACGGGTTGGTCCGGATCGTTGAGCATCTCTATCTCGGTACCGAGGGCATTTGGGGGGTGCCCCTCGGTGTTTCGGCGGATTTCGTTTTCCTCTTCATTTTGTTCGGTGCTTTGCTTGATGTCGCCGGTGGTGGGGACTTGCTGATTGGGTTGGCATCGCGCGTCGCGGGACGTTCGCGTGGCGGACCCGCGAAGACGGCGGCCGTGGCCAGCGCGTTCATGGGTTCCTTGTCGGGTAGCGCTGTTGCGAACGTGGTCACAACCGGTTCGCTCACCATCCCGTTGATGAAGCGAACAGGCTTCAGCCCGTCCGTGGCCGGTGCCATCGAAGCGGCCGCGAGTACGGGTGGTCAACTGATGCCGCCCATCATGGGTGCCGGGGCTTTTATCCTTGCCACGTGGACAAACATCCCATACACCCGCGTGGCGTTGGCGGCGGCTTTACCGGCGGTGCTTTACTACGTGGCGCTTTTTGCAGCCATCCATTTCCATGCGGGTCGTGAGGGTCTCGGGCGCACCGAAAGGCCTCCCGGCGGCGTCGTTTCACGTCTCCACCTCCTGATTCCACTTGCGGTCATTGTCACGTTGTTGGTGTTGGGACGGTCCCCTATGCGTGCGGCTTTCTGGGGTGTCTTGTCTGTCGTTGTTTCAGCGTCACTGTTTTCATCAACACGCCTGACAATGCCCAAATTGTCTGACGCGCTGCGTCGCACAATTGCAGGAGCTGTGCAGGTCGCGTCCGCGTGTGCCGCCGCCGGTATCGTGGTGGGTGTGGCGTCGCTGACCGGTATCGGTCTTCGCATGTCGGAATTAATCGTCAACCTTTCCGGAGGTTACCTGCCGTTTGCCCTGCTCCTCACAGCCATGGGGTCCATCGTGCTTGGCATGGGGTTACCGACCACCGCTGCCTACGTCGTGTTAGCGGCCCTCGGCGCTCCTGCCTTAACGGAATTGGGTGTCCCCTTGTTGGTTGCTCACCTCTTCATTTTTTATTTTGGGGCAATGTCCAACGTCACGCCACCGGTATCGTTGGCAGGTTATGCGGCGGCCGGGATTGCGGGTGCTCCTCCGATGCGTACCGCATTGTTGGCGATGGCGATGGCAGGAACCGGGTTCGCGATTCCCTTCGTGTTTGTGTACCGCCAGACGCTATTGTTGTCGGGT
>JAZDDC010000142.1:0-8284 GCA_036679565.1 Gemmatimonadota bacterium | reverse complement strand
GCCCGCTACCCGCTATTTGATTTGGAGGCAGATGCCGGGGTTTGGATTGATCTGGGACGTGTCACTGACGCATGTTTGCGGGCAGCGGGCAGCGGGCAGCGGGCAGCGGGGTGAGGGGTGAGGGGTGAGGTGCGACTAAATAATCATTCTTGCAATTGTTTGCAGCTGCATGTTGCTCGTTCCTTCGTAGATCGCGCCGATCTTGGCGTCTCGGTAGAACTTCTCGACGGGGTATTCCTTTGTATAGCCATAGCCCCCGAAGAGTTCGACGCAGAGGCTCGTCACACGCTCGGCGACCTGTGAGGAAAACAGCTTTGCCATCGCCGCCTCTTTCATGAAATTCTTTCCCGCGTCGCAAAGACGGGCGGCGTTGTATACGATAAGTCGCGCGGCCTCTAAATCTGTCGCAGCTTGGGCCAATTGGAACTGAACGGCCTGGAATGTGCTGATCGGGTTGCCGAATTGTTTTCGTTCGCCGACGTACTTTATGGTGGCGTCCAGTGCGCCGCGGGCCACGCCGATCATCTGCGCGCCAATTCCTATGCGTCCGCGATTCAATGTTTCAATAGCTACCTTGTATCCCTTGCCAACCGTGCCTAACACGTTCGCTTGGGGAACGTTGCATTCCTGTAAAATCAGCTCCGTGGTGCTTGAAGCGCGGATGCCGAGTTTATCTTCCTTCTTCCCAACGCTGAAACCTGGAAAGTCACGTTCGACGATGAATGCAGTGATGCCTTTGTAACCTTTTTCGACATCAACATTTGCAAACACAATGAACACCTCCGCCTCAGCGCCATTTGTTATCCATAGTTTGGTGCCGTCAAGGATCCATGTATCCCCCTTGAGTGTCGCGCGCGTGGCCAACGCAAATGCGTCAGATCCGGAACCGGGTTCGGAAAGTGCGTACGCGCCGACGCGGCCGCCGGCTAGCTGTGCCAGATACCTTTTTTTGATGTCGTCATTACCCCATTCATTGATGGGTGCGTTTACCAGTGTGTTTTGGACGTCAACGAGGATGGCCGTTGACGCGTCCACGGACGAAAGTTCTTCGACCGCAAGCACCGTCATGAAGAATGTGCCGCCCGCGCCACCGTGATCGATGTCGATGTCAATTCCCATCAACCCCAGTTGTGCGAATTGAGGTATGAGTGATTTATCGAAACTCGCGTTGCGCTCCATGTCCTGAACACGAGGGTGCACTTCGGTTGTTGCGAAATCGCGGACGGCGTCTCGAAACATCAACTCGTCCTCGCTCAGGATGGTTAGCGGCGGAGTTGAGGCTCCTGGTTCGTTCATATGTTCTTCCGGAGGTGCATTGTGTGGTTGCAGTCTGAATTAAAGGAGGCGCGCGCGCAAGGCGATTCGGACGGTAGTCGGCCAGACTGTTTTTCGATCATCCGCGGGGCGGACTAGTCGGTCCCGGTCAGTTCAGTATGTTGCCCAGTTATCTACACGCGCATTTTCCAGGGGCACGAACCCGGTGAGAGATCGTAATGCGTCGTCAACGCTGCAAGAGGAATATTGTATTCGGGTGGCAAACCCAGGGCCGCCAATCGCGCTCGCCGGTGGTGATACTCCGAATTGTTCGTTCAGTCCCGAAATGACCGTGCCGTAAACGAAAGCCGAGCTGGCGTTGAAATCCACCTTTCCACCGACGAGAATCACGCCATTCCATTGCGCAAAACCCCCGCTGAAGGTCAGGTCGCCGGTGACCATGAGCAGCCCGTAACCCACGCTGTTGACCGTTGCATCCCCGATGATCAGCTGGGTTGGGTAGGTTAGATCGCCATATTGGATCGTATTATAGTCTGCCGTGAATCCGCCGGTGACGATTTGGTTCCAATTTACGCCCGTTTCAAGGGCAACCGTTTGCGGCCAATCGTCCTGCTCTTCCTGTGTCATTGTTGCGGTAATCGTATCGATCTCAACACCGCCGATTGAGTCCGCGTCGGGTGCGCGGATTGACCAAACGGGTGGGGCTATGCCTGTGGGACAACCGGGCACGTCGTTTCCGAGCACCAACACCGCTGGTGGTGTTGCCGCGAACCGCGAGATCACGCCGTTGGGTGTTACAAAAGCGCCTACGACATTCATCGAGCCTGTTTGCCACCGCGCAAACTGTGCAATCGTCCTGCGTGCAACCGGGTCTGACCCCTGACTTGGCTCAATGACGTGGCCTACCGAGCGCACGACGTACATGAAGTTCTGGAGTGTGTCCGCGGGTCGTTGCATGACGTCAGGAGAGACCCAAGCGTACCCACCGACCGTGTTATAGCGGAACGAGTCGGTTTCAGCTGGCCGAACCGTGAACGTATCGCCAAAGAAGGCCTGTAAGCCGCTCTCGGCGATGGACAACGCGCTGAGCGAAGCATTGCTGCTTGACGCGACGAGATGTTCCGAGGCTGCCCGCGTGAAGGAAGCGGCGAGCATGATGGTGATGAGCGTGACCATAAAGATGGTAAACGGCAACGCAAACCCGTCCTCCGCTCGACCCTCAAGGGCCATCTTCTGTTTTGTTGCGGTTCGCGTTGCGTTCAATGCCACACCCTGCGCCCCTTGTAGGGCTGATCGTTATCTATTCAAAAATGTAATGCGTGTCTCTAGTTGAAACTCCTCAGGTGCTGAAAGTCCCTCCGGATTCAGTTGACTCTCGCCCACGAGCCGAAGCTCAACCCCACTGATCGAGGGCACACCAGGGGGATTCGTATTGACTGTGTCGTTCATACCGACGTAGTACGCAAACCCAGACGAGGTGTCGAAGGGGGCCAAGAGTTCGTCCCAAACGCCAGCGCCGTCCTGGCGCCAAAGCCCCCACCGGGACGGAATAAGTGTGGAGGCCTTGAACTCATACGATACCGACTCGCCGAGATAAAAAACGCTACCGGGTGGCATGAGATCGGGCATGGGGATCGCAACGAGTTGCCCACCGGGTAGCGCACGGACCGTATCTGCCAAATCTGTACAGGCTGCGACGTTCGTGGAGAGAGCCGGTGCCGTTGACGGTGGCAAACTCACATAGAGCCCAGCGGCGTTGATCCAATTGATACTACTGGTATTGGTGAAGCTGCTGGCGAACATCATGGAGTCTGTCGGAATCAGGGATCCCACGGTCGCACTCCCGTCCCGCCCACACGCCACACCCCAGGCAAAGGGAACGATCACACCTACCCGAGTCGGTGTTGCCTCAGTGACGCCGCCAGCTGACACCATGCGTGTCTCCACCGAAATGGTTGTCAACGCGGCACGGGCGGTTTGGCGTGCCTCGACCATCGCCTCCAGTTTGCTCACGAACCGAGAATCTTGAACGAGCATCCGAGCGAAAATCGTCCCCAAGATCGCCACGACAACCATGGTTACGATCAACTCGATAAGGGTGAAACCGCCGCGTTTCTTCATGATACGGGTGCTGCAGATCGAATGCGGTTGCGATAGATGATCAACGTGTCCGGCAACGCCGACAGCAGACCGGTGGGGGAGACAACCACCGTGATCCGCTTCAATCGGGGTGTGGTATCGACCACCGACACGCACCGGTCGTACTCCAACTGACCGGAGGAATCCGCAGTGCAACCGGCCGCGGGCGTGATGCTGTCCCAGGGAAGCACGTCGATCCAGGCGGCTGCGCGTTGCATTGCCGCCTGGCGAAAAGTTGTGGCGGCCGACAGACGGGTCTGTTTGGCAACGCTGAACATCAATCCACCGAGCGCGACCAGTACGACGCTGAAGATCGTGAGTGCGATCATCACTTCGGCGAGGGATATTCCTCGCTCGCCGGCCCGGCGTTGTTGGGATCCGTTGTGTTTCATGACCAACCCCGTCAATTCGGAATTATCCGAATCTGGCCAGCCTTCGTGAGTTTGATCTCACGAACGTATGACTCCAGACCCAGCGTGAAAGTTGTCGTGGCTCGCACAACACCGTTTGGGAATAGCTCAACAGACGTGGGTGACGCGGTGAATTGGTCCAGCCCGAAATCCGTGTCCGGCCCTAGGGATCGACTCCGGTACACGTTTGAGGGTGTATCCCTGTCGCGAATCAGATATTGCTTGGTGGAGGGAACCACGACGATGGCGATTGGCCGCGCGTGTTTAATGGCGAGTGCCTGTGCATGCTGTAGGTCGCCCGCAACGACGTTGAGGGCACTACGCACTCGCGCCTGCTGGATGCCCGGAGCCATTGAGAGGATGGTGATGGACAAGAGGATGCCCAAAACGACGAAGACCGTAAGCATCTCGACGAAAGAGTAACCCCTACGGTCGCTTGCACGCGTCATTCCGAACCTCAAAATCCAACGGATCATAAATAACCAGCAAAGCGGGTGCCAACCGGCGGCGGCACCCGGTTCCCAGGTAGTAACTTCAATTGCTTCAACAGCTTAGATGCTAGATGGGATTGCCAGACCACATCGTCGTCATCGTTCGGCCGCCGCTCCGAAGGGCGTCGAACTTTGCATTGTACCAACATCATAATGCTTTTCTGGCGGGAAAAAAATTTTCCTAAATTTGGCGTTCGATGGAACCACTTCTGGAGGTCAGTCCGGGCCGAGCGGGAGTCGGAGATGAGCCTCGCAACCCCGTGCGTCGGAGCGATTTTCCAACGTCAACGTGCCATCGTGTGCCTCGGCGATTTGTCGTGACAAGACCAAACCGATTCCGGAACCGGTGGGTTTTGTGGTAAAGAAAGGGACAAACAGATTTTCCATGTTGGAGACGCCTGGGCCGTCGTCCTGAACCCAAACCACCACGTGATTATTCTGCTCCCGATTCCATCCTATTCGGACCCCTCCGCCGGTCTCCAACGCTCCATCCACAGCGTTTTTCACCAGGTTTATCAGCAACTGGTCCAGTTGGTCGCCATCTGCGGCCAGCTTCAGGTCCGGTCCCGGCATGATCTCAACCGTCAGCCGTGTCTCGAGTCCTGCCACGCGGTGAATCAAGGCTGCCATGTCTAAGGGCGCGAAAGTGGGTTGGGGAAGTCTCGTCAGTCTGGTATAGGCGGCCATGAAACGGCTCAATGCGCCCGACCGGTCGGCGATGATGTCCAAACCACGGGTCAAATCTTCCTCCCAGTCGGATGGCCTGGGGTCACGAGCCAGGAGACGTCTGAGGGTCCCCGCGAGGGATCGGATCGGTGCAAGCGAATTGTTGATCTCATGTCGCAGGACCTGCACCAGTCGTTGCCACGCCTGTCGCTCCTCCTGTCGAAGCGCACGCGTGAGATCGGCCAACACGATCAATTGGTGTGGCAAACCACCCTCGCGAAATCGGCTCCGCCGAAGTTCCCAGCGACCCATGCGACCGGCGAAGGGTGTGTCCAAGACTCTGTGTGGTTTTCCATCCAGACAATTAGAGAGACCCAATTCGCTGGCACTCTTGCCGACGATATCGTCTCGGCCCAACAGTCTTTTACCGCCCCGATTGGCCAGCTTGAGTGCCCTGTCTTGATCGAATGCAAAGATTGCGACGTCAATCTCTTCCATGACCTTAGTCAGCAGCGCGGCGGCTTCGACGGCGTCCAACCTCTGCTTGTGCAGCGTATCACCAAGACTGTTGACTTCGGAAATTACGAGACCCAAAGCATCGTCTGCCCGATTCGGTCGTGCACGAATCGAATAATCCCCTGAATGGAGGGCCGACAACATGTTTGAGATAGTCTGGAGCGGTTTGGTGACGTGGCTGCGAACGACAAGCGCTGTAAAAAGCCAAGTACTCGATATGAAAATACCGAGGGTCCAACGGAGCTGATCGCTAAGGTTGCCCGTCCAAAGAAGAACCAGAGCAACCGCTAACGCCGGCAAACCTACCGTCAACGCGAGGAGTAACGTTTTGGTATCGTGCGTCATAGGCTATGACGTTGCAACCTCCGGTACAACGCGCTACGGCTCAATCCAAGAGTTTGGGCCGCCTCGCTGACGTTTCCGTCGTGACGTCTCAAAGCATTTTGGATTATGAATCGCTCCGCGTCATCCATCGTCATGTCTTCCACCTGGGTATTTGCTCGGACGTTTCCACCTAAGCCAAGATCCTCCGCGGTGATGGAGTCGCCCTGTGCCATGAGTACAGCGCGTTCGACGACGTGTGCCAACTCTCTCACATTGCCCGGCCATTCATGTTTCTGCATGGCGACGGACGCCCCGGGGTCAAAGCCGGTAAAATCTTTACGGTACCTTTGGACCATATGTCCGAGGTAGAACATGGCGAGCGTTGTGATATCTTCGCGTCGTTCGCGTAGCGGCGGAATATGAATTTCCACGGTGTTCAACCGATACAAAAGGTCTTCGCGAAACCGACCTTCCGCCACGTCCTTCTTCAAATCCGCGTTTGTGGCGGAGAGAATGCGAACATCGACCGTTCGCATTTTGGATGACCCCACGCGTTGCAATTCGCCCGTCTCGATCACACGTAGGAGTTTCGCCTGTTCTTTTGGACCGACGTTGGCGATCTCGTCCATGAACAGTGTGCCTTGATCGGCTAATTCAAAACACCCAACACGATCGGACTTGGCGTCGGTAAATGCGCCCTTTACGTGTCCGAAGATTTCGCTTTCGAATACCCCTTCGGAAAGCCCCCCCGCGTCGACAGTGACCAGCGAACGATTCGCGCGTTCTGACGCAGCGTGCAGCCAACGGGCGACGACTTCTTTTCCCGATCCATGCTCTCCCATGATGAGCACATTTGCGTCGGATGGTCCGATGCGCTCCATCAAATCGAGGACAGGCTTCATGGATGGAGAATCGGCGATGAGATCCGGTAGTCCGGGACTGAGCCGCCGGTTTTCAGCTTCGAGACGTTGGCTCCTGCGCAGTGCGCGCCCCAATTCGATTTGCGTTTTCAGCGTGGCGATCAGCCTGCCGTCATCCCACGGTTTCTCGATGTAATCCTTCGCGCCACGCCGCATGGCCTCGACAACACCTTCCACGCTGCCCCATGCCGTCATGACGATGACGGGCAGTCGGCCGTCAATGCCGCGTAGTTTCGATAGCAGGTCGAGTCCTTCCGCACCCGAGGTCGTATCACGCGTATAATTCATGTCCATCAGCACTGCATCGTAGTCCCGCACCTCCGCGCGAGCGATTGCTTCGGTGGGTGATTCGACCGTCTCTACGCTGAACCCCTCGCCTTTAAGTAACAAGCGTAAGGCTTCGAGCACGTCGGACTGATCATCCGCGATGAGGACCGTAGGGGGAGGGGTAGGTGTCAAAAATCGAGCTCCTAGATAGGATCGTTTAACGTTCAACGCTCAACTTTCATAGAGGGAAGCCCTTGAGAGTTTGGCGTTGAGCGTTGAACGTTGAACGTTGATCAGTCTATATAGGCATCCACCGTGCCGGCAGATCCATGCCGTAATGTCAAGTAGTACAACGGATTACAAAACTAATGATTGTGAAAGCGTCCGGAAATGGGACGGAGCATTCTCACGGCTGAGTCGCGATCGAGGTGTTTCGTCCCACTCGCTTAAAGCCAGAAGCGCGGTCCAGGCCCCGTGCGTCCAGTACGATCCTCTGGATTGGCCAGGTGGCACCGATCGAAGGAAAGGCATCCGCATCCGATGCAACTCGTTAATCCATCCCTGAGTCGGTGCAGCTCTGCGATCTTCTGATCGATCCGTTTCCCCCACTTGCCCGAAAGGCGAGACCAGTTGCGGCGCGTGGGCGTGCGGTCGGTCGGAAGCTTGGCAAGTTCCGCACCGATCTCATCTAACGACAACCCGATCCGCTGTGCGAACACGACGAAAGCGATCCGGCGGAGCACGGATCGGGGATAGCGACGGTGCCCCGAGCCCGCGCGCTCTGAGGTGATGAGCCCGCGTTCTTCGTAGAAGCGTAGGGCTGAGGAGGCGACACCGCTGCGCCGTGAAATCTCGCTGATGGTCAGGACGGTTTCCATATTGGAGATAAAGCACATTTTCTCCTTGACTTCAAGTTCACTTTAACTTGTAGCATGGAGAACATGACGGCGTTCAGCCGTATCGTGTGTCGCGTCGCGACCCCTAAACGAGTGGATCACAAAGGGAAAAGGAACAGTACAATGAGCGTTCAAAATGGAAAATTACTCGTGGAGAACAACGCCTACAGTTTTGTTCTATCTGAAGACAAGCAGGTCCTTTTATTCAACTGGAAATATGTGGAAGGGCTCAGCGTTCAGGTATTTCAAAGGGGTATTTCTGAGTTTGCTGACAAGTGCCGGGACCACAATCCGGCCCGCGCCGTGATCGATGCCATCGACTTGGACCCGAGCAGCCCGGCCGTTGCTTGGCTGCGTTCTCAACTAGTTGATGCGGACGT
>JAZDDC010000141.1:0-2849 GCA_036679565.1 Gemmatimonadota bacterium | reverse complement strand
GAGATTGCCGACACAACACCGTACCCTGAGTTGAACGCTGCGGCGGCGGTGGCACGTGGGACGTTGGAGCGTGCGGTTGAGTCGTGTTGTTCCACGGGTGTGGGTCCGTCATCAACGGAGACAGGGGTGGCCGCCGCGTGGGCCCTCGTCCATGGTCTGGCGACACTGATCATTGACGAGCAACTTGGTCCCGACGTGAATTCGCCGGAGCGCGCGGCCTCAATTTGCCGAGAGGCGACTCACTCGCTTTGGCGAAGCCCGTCTCTTCCGTAACATTCTGCCGAAAGACGACTCACCGCCAAGTGCGCGGTATCACCTCGGGCTTCGTAGCCTCGACAGGTACGCCATCTGGCGCAATGCGACGCCTGACCGCCGCTACGTCGCGGAACCGAATCAACCGTGCAGCATCTTCATCCCAAAGCGATTTGTTCAATGTCTTGACGGCGCTCCAAAATCCTAACCGACGTGCGGTGTGCAACTCGGGGTTCTCATCGTAACACCGCTGCAAATAATAGTTCGGTATTTGACTGCATACATGATGAATATGATGTAAGCCAATATTACCGGAGAACCACTGTAGAACTTTCGGCAACACCATGTAAGAACTGCCCTCCATCCCGGCCTCGTAAAAATCCCAATTCTCGCGATACCGCCAGTACGTGTCGTCATATTGATGTTGCACGTAGAAGAGGAAGACGCCAACCGACCCCGCAAGAATCGTGATGGGAAGCTGGATGAGCAGGAAAGTTCGAATACCAACAGCCCACCACAACAATGCAATGACGATCGTGAGCGCCAGGTTTGTGAAGTGAACACTTGCCCATTCCCGTTTCCAGGTCTTAGGCGTGTCGGTGGGGAATCGATACTTAAAGATGAACTGGAAAACCGGTCCGACGATTAACATCACCAACGGATGCCGGTACAATCGATAGCGAAGACGGTTCGCCTTCGAGAGACTCAGATACTCCCTCACCGACAGCGTATCGATGTCGCCGAAACTTCTATGATCGAGGTTTCCGGATGTCGCATGGTGAATCGCGTGTGTTTTCCGCCAATAGACATACGGCACCAACGTGATGACGCCAATGCAGAAGCCCACGAAGTTGTTCATACGACGCCGGTCGAAGAACGACGCGTGCCCGCAGTCATGCTGGATGATGAACGACCGAACCACCAGCAGGGCTGTCGGAACCGCCAAAGCCAACGTCGCCACGTACGGTATGGTACCGATGGTCTGAGCCATCAAGACCCACAACGCAACGAGCGGAATCAAGGTGTTGCTTAGCTGAAAAAGACTGCGCCAAAGGCTGGATTTGCGATAGGGCGCTAACAGCGCAGGCCAATCCAGGTCGGGATGCATGGTCGTCATCGTCTCAGCTTTCGTATGGCCCTATCAAAGATGATGGGAAATGAACCTGAGATCCAGAGGCGCCGCAGGGACTTAATCCAGCGGTGCCTGCTCACGCCCAAAGAAATACAGAAGCACGTCGTCGATCAACGGGCCCCAATTGCGCCAATTGTGGCCGTAAGGAACCTCGACGTAGGACAGCTCGTACCCTTTGTCCTCCAGCACAGCCTTAAACCGGCGCGTGGTCGCGTGGTTGTCGTTGTCGGTACCAGTGCTGAGAAAGATCCGCACCGGTCGTTTCGGCGCAGACCGGTAATCCGGTATGAGATTCCGGACAGGGTGCATGGCCGGCGACTGCATTGCAATGCCACCGATCGTCTCGTACGCATGGAGACCAAAACACGCTGAATTCAAACCGCCAAACGAAAGACCAAGGATGGCACGACTCGCCGGTGTGGCCATGGTTTCGTAGCGCGAATCAATGTGAGGAATGAGTTCGTCGGTTATGAATTGGATGTATCGAGTGTTGCAGAAGAATTGTTGGTTTCGTCGATTAACATTGAGACGATGCGGGTCGCGATTGTCCACAAATACTGCGATGGTGGGCTCTATCTCTCCTCGTTCAATGAGTTCATCCAGGATACTCGGCGCCCTTCCCTGATCGATGTACCACTGACCGTCTGTCAAAAAAAGCACTGGGAGATCGGATAGATTTTCGTGACCAGCCGGCAGATAGACCCGGTATTGAAGATCGTATCCCAGTGACTCGCTACGGATGATCTGATTGTCGCTCAGCGAACCCGAGACCACTGCCGCGCTCGGGTCGATCCGAGAAGGCCCCGACAGCGCCGTCGTCGCCAGAAACAGAACAATTGTCGGGGCGAATTTCGTCACGGTCGTTATCATGTGTAACAATCCCTTCAGGATGAAACGCCCCAATTTCACCCGCGGGTCAAAATAACACGGGGTCGCGTTTTGGGGCGTGGCATCGTGATACCTTGGGGCCGGCTCGGCGTTCCGATGTTTCCCGGGCAAACACCAACAACGCAGGTAGGCCCGACCTTGCTCGTCTTGCGCGCCGTCTTCCGATTCACACGGGTTCTCGTCAAGTTAGGCGCACCTCAAAACCTGGGCTCCCAATGAAGACGCGCGTTTTCCAAGCGATCGCCATGTTGAGCATTCTCGCCGCGTGTGCCGGTGAATCGTCCTACGACCTCGTGCTCTACGGCGGGCGAGTGATGGATCCAGAAACCGGTCTCGACTCCATCTTGAACATCGGCGTTCGCGACGGGAAGATCGCGTTGCTGACTGATGAACAAATATCGGGTGATGTGGAGCTTGATGTCTCCGGTCTCGTTGTAGCCCCGGGGTTTATCGATCTGCACGCGCATGGCCAGAGTCCCTCGGATCTGGCACTCAAGGCACAGGACGGTGTGACAACCGCCCTGGAGTTGGAAGTGGGTGTTTATCCGGTTGCGGAGTGGTACGCGACTCTTGAGGG
>JAZDDC010000140.1:0-4000 GCA_036679565.1 Gemmatimonadota bacterium | reverse complement strand
GTCGCTCGGTCTTCTGCTTGTGGCCCTCTGTGTTGTCGCGGCGTACTTGCCGGCACTCGGAGCAACCCGAATCGACCCGGTGACGGCGTTACGACGTGAGTAGTCGTAGCGAAGGGCTTCAGAGTCGGCTGCCCGCTACTGTTACCAAAAACCTTTGCCACGAAATCCACCAAATCCACTAACGAGTTTTTTGGGGTGGTCTGGTCAGCTCACAAGTCCGGTTTTTGTGGTTTTTGTGGATTTCGTGGCCGCCATTTTCATAACTCCCGACTACCAGCTCCCAGCAGCTACGGTGTAACCTGGACGCCCCGTCGTTGGAGGTCTAATCTGTTGCACGAGGTGTGTCGTGCGCAACTCTTTTCATCACCAACGCCGCCAACAAATCTCCAGTCACGTTCGTTGACGTCCGTGCCATCCCCAACAGCGGCTCCACTCCGAAGATCAAGGCGATCGATTCGCCCGGAACACCAATGGACTCGAGAATCACCACGATCAACGGTATCGATCCGCTTGGTATACCGGCGGCGCTGATGGCGATGAGTGCCGTGAGCACGATGACCATAACCTGGGTGCCGATGCTCAGATCGACACCAAAAACTTGCGCCAGGAACAGTATCGTAATTGTTGCGAAAAACGCAGTGCCGTTCATGTGCAACGTGGCCCCAAGAGGGAGGACGAATCCTGAGATCTCGCGGGGAATGTCGAGTTCCTTTTCGGCGGTTCGTATGGTAGTGGGTAACGTGGCGCTCGAACTTGCAGTTGAGAAGGCCGTGATCAACGGCAATCGTGCCCGTTTGAAAAACTCGACTGGGTCGTAACGTCCGAGCACCTTCACCAGCACACCGAGCACGCCGAACTGGTATATCGCGAGTCCGACCATGACGGCGCCAAAATACAATCCGAGTGGCGCGAGGACATCCAATCCAAGACGGGCGGTTACGGCAAACGCCAAGCCGGCAACACCGAGCGGTGCCAGACGCATGGCAAACCCAATCATGGCCGTGATGGCATGTGCAATCCCCTCGAAAACCTCTAGCGTCTTTGATGCGTAGGGTTGCGGCACTCGGGTCATCGCAATACCAAAGACTATCGTAAAGAAAATGAATGCGATGAGGTCTCCGTTTGCTGCCGCTTCGAGTGGGTTACGTGGCACGATGTTGACGAATGTGGAGACGCCAAGACCCTGTCCGGCCGCTTCGACGGTTGCCGCAGCTTGCGGCGCAAATGTCTCAAGTAACGTGGAACGGAGATCAGGAGTGATCGCGTTGCCCGGCCGCACCACGTTGACGAGCAGCACTCCCAGCGTGGCAGCAAACAACGTTGTCGCTACGAAAAATGTTAGCGTCCGTCCGCCAAGACGGCCCAGCGCCTTCATGTTACCAATGCCCGCGATGCCCAGCACGAGGGTTGTGAAGACCAGCGGGACGACCACCATCAAGAGAAAGCGCAGGAAAATCTGGCCGACCGGTTCTGCAACGTACCGAACGAACCGGTCGAGGTAGACTGAGTCGCCCGCTACCGCACCGGCCACCACACCACCGACGGTCCCGATGGTTAAGCCAAGGAGAATCTGTGTGTGAACCGGGAAGGTGAGTCCTGGGACCTTGGTGTCGTCTGTGTCTGCGCTCATACGTGGTCTCGGTGGATGAAGCGGTCAATTGTGAGGCCAAACATGACGGCCGGCGCGCGTCTGCGCGAGGCGATGCGATACGCCGTCTCGGATGACCGGGGGTTCCGTCACCGTCGAGCGGATCTAACTTCCAAACGTCAAATTCCAACATGTGCGGAGTCGTCATGGTCTCTCGTTCGATCGTCCTTCTTGGACCTCTCCTTTTCTTTGTAGCCGACCTGAGTGCGCAGTCGGATTCATACGCCACGTTGGAGCATCTCGCGACTGATTTTTGGGAGTGGCGGGCGGTGCATCAACCGCTGACCGGTGATGACATTCCCAGAATCGCGCGGCCGACAGCTTGGCTACCGGATTGGTCCCCGGCGACCGTCGCCGAGCGGCAACGTACGTTGGTGCAGTTCCAGGATCGATGGCGCGCTATTGATGATGCAGCGTGGAACCGGTCACAACGGGTGGACTATCGTCTGATTGGTTCTGCTATTGCGCGGGTTGATTGGGAACTGAACGTGTACCCAACCTGGCGGCGCAATCCCCTCTTTTACGTGGATCAAACCCTCGGGTCCATTTTTGATTTGCTGCTTGCGCCGGCACCTTTCACTGAAGCACGAAGCTTAGCCATCGCGCAACGGATCGAACACATCCCAACCACTGTTGCTGCGGCACAACAAAATCTCGATCAAACAATTCGACCGTTTGCGGAGTTAGCGATTTCTGAGCTGTCGTCGTCTGGTGATCGTTTACGAACCGTGGCACGGGAACTCCGAGATGTTGTATCGCCCACAACGGCGGCCCGCATCGAGACCGGTGTTGAACACGCCATGAGCGCGTTGGCTGGTTTGAGGTTATGGCTCGAACGCGCGTTACCAAACATGCCAACCGAGACGGCAATAGGACGAGACTCATATCTTTACTTTCTTCAAAACGTCGCGCTCATTCCGCACACGCCTGAAGAGTTAGTCGCCATGGCGCGGCAAGAGTGGGAGCGAGCGGTCACGTTTGAAGCTTATGCCGCGCAACGGAACACCGGTTTGCCCGAGATGTCCTTGTTCCCCAGTCAGGATGCCCAGATAGCACAGGAGGCTCGAGATGAACAACGGATTCGGACGTTTCTGGATGAACGCGGGATTCTAACAGTGCCGGATTGGATGCAGCATTATCGTAACCTGCCCATGCCTGCCTATCTTGCACCGCTCGCCCACCTCGGCGTGACCGATGATCTTACCGGACCGTCGCGACTCGATGAAGACGCCGTCGCTTACGTTTGGCCGCCGGCTCCGGATTTGAGCTATTTTCATCTTTCGACCGCACGTGACCCGCGGCCAATAGTCGTACATGAAGGCGTGCCGGGTCATTACTTCCAAATGGCTTTGTCTTGGGCGCATGAAAACGCCATTCGACGCTTTTACTACGACTCCGGTGCTAACGAGGGGATCGGGTTCTACGCCGAAGAGATGATGCTGCAGGCCGGTTTGTTTGACGATCGTCCTCGCACCCGCGAGATCATTTATAACTTCATGCGTTTACGTGCGCTCCGTGTTGAAATCGATGTGAAGTTAGCGCTCGGTGAGTTCAATATCGCCGATGCCGGCGATTATCTGCGGACTGCGGTGCCCATGGATGGTGCCACGGCCGACGAGGAGGCCGCGTTCTTCGCGGCCACGCCAGGGCAAGCAATCAGCTATCAGATTGGCAAGCTACAGATCACTCGGTTCCTCAGCGATGCACGGCGCGAACTCGGTGACCAGTTCGAACTACGAGCGTTTCATGATTTTGTTTGGAAGAACGGTAACGTACCGATCGCCTTGCTGAGGTGGGAACTGTTAGGGTTGGAGGACGATGCGCGAAGGTTGGGGATTCAGTAGTTAGCCCGACTGGAGCGGCGCTCTGTCCGCTCCGGTATCTGGCCCTTATAATGGAAAGGGATTTTCTTCAGCCGGAGGAGCAGTTCATGTCGGATCTGGAGCTGATCACCGACCCGGGCCGAACGGGTGTGTCGCGGCGGTCGTTTATCAAAGGCGTCATCGCCGCTGGGGCTGCCGTTTCATCTACCGCCTACCTGTTTAGATCGTCCGGGGCGTCCGCCCGGGTGGTTGCCCAAGGCTCTATCGAACGGCTCATTACCCTGAACATCAACGGGCAGCAACGACGGGTAGACGTGTTGCCGAACGAAACGTTGGCCATGACCATCCGTTACAAACTCGGATGGACCGGCACAAAGCTCGGCTGTGACCGAGCTGAATGCGGCGCGTGTACGGTCTTGATAGATGGTGTGACACGTTACGCCTGTTCGACGTTGACTCATTCGGTTCGCTCGAGTCAGATCACCACGATTGAAGGTCTCGAAGCGCCCGACGGAACACTGCATCCGGT
>JAZDDC010000014.1:0-7008 GCA_036679565.1 Gemmatimonadota bacterium | reverse complement strand
AAAACCGGACACGGTCGGTGGTGCGCCGGACCCGGTCACAGGCAATCCACGGTGGCGGCGTGAAATTACGCCCGGTCCTCGCTGGCGCAGCATCACTCAGCCGTTAGATCGCTCCGGTCTCGGTTTGGATTTGTCACGGACGGAGTTTCTCGAATTTTGGTTGGCCGAGGACTTTGCATTGACCGCCCGCCGGCAGGATGCAATGATCGTCATCGACTTTGGGACCGTCGCGGAGGACGCCGTCGCGTTCGGGCCCGATGCGTTTACGACAGCCGGTATCGACACGGTCTTCACCGGTTTCCAATTCCTAGGTCGATCCGTGCTAGATGGCGAAAAAGACCCGATCACAAATGTTTTTAACGCGGCTGTTCACGATCTAGGGATTCACGGCGATAGGTTACCCACGCTCAGGAATGCCGTTACCGGAGTGTTGGAGACCGATGTGGCGGTTTGTGAGCAAGGGTTCACGGTCGGTATTCCGGTTTTTCCGTTGGGCAGTTTGAACGCACGTTGCACACGTCGAAACGGTCGTGCCGATACGGAGGATCTCGACGGCGACAACAGACTTGATGTTATGGTCGGCGCTGGCCAGGAAGATTTTATTCGTCACGCGTTTCGCGTAGGCGATGAGCGTTTCGTCGTTCGAGACGGTCTCACTCTGCCTGACGTCAACAATACTTCGTTTACCTGGCGACTGTATCGCATCCCGTTTCAAACGGACACTGCGTTGGTCGGGTCGCCCGATTTACGGCAAGTACGGTCGGTGCGAATTACGGTTGTTACGACCGACAATGGCGTGAACCAAGAGGAATTTTCAATTGCGTTGGCGCGTATGCGACTTGTCGGCGCACCGTGGTTGAAGCGGGCGGACACGCCCATCCGGGGTTTATTCGGTCAAACGGGCGAGCCGCACGGTGAGGTCATCGCATCGGTGGTGTCCACGGAAAATGTGGATCTCGGTTATACCAGCCCACCCAACGTCCGAAACGAAGCCGATCAAAAAGGAGCCTCCCTGCAGTTCGCAACGCAACAGATCAATGAGCGATCTTTGCGTTTGCTTGCAACCGATCTTCGTGTCGATGAACGAGCCGAAACATTTATTCGTTTTGGTGGAGAGTCTGATCGCAACTTCCTCAAATTCAGGACACTGCGTGTTTGGGCGCGCGGGCGCGGTGTCGGCTGGTTGGAGGAGGATCTTCTGTTTTTCATAAAAGTGGGGCGGGACGAAAATAACTTTTATCTATATCGTACTCCTGCGAATACGGCCGATTGGCTACCCGAAGTAGTCGTCGATTTGGAGCGGTGGGTTCTGCTACGTTCTCGCGTGGAGGCGGCTTGGTTGGCCGGCGAACCGCCGTCCGGTTTCCTCGAGTGCGGTGGCAACCCGGAGGCGTACATCGCGTGTGATGGCCCGTACATGGTGCATGTGCAAGATCCGGGTATCTCACCACCCAATCTTGCGCGTGTGGCCGAGGTAGCGGTGGGTATGTATCGGCAAAGAGAATCTGTTGTCATTCCCACTGCCGAAATATGGGTGGACGACATTCGGCTCGGCGAGTTCGTGGACGACCTCGGTGTTGCCCACGCATTCGAGGCCCGACTCATCGCCGCAGACTTCGCGGAGGTGACCCTTTCACGAAACGGAGTAAACGACCGTTTCCGACAACTCGAGGAAACGCCGGATTATCAAGGTGACGCGGCCACCCGGATTGGCGCCATCGTGAGGTTGGACAAATTGTTGCCGTCGAGTTGGGGCTTGAGCTTACCCTTTTCCTATCAACGACAAAGCATCGCCACGGATCCTTTCTTTACGCGTCGGAGTGACGTTTTGGCTGACTCGTTGATCGGGTTGCGTCGTCCGCGGAGTGACTTGACTTCCTATCAGCTGACTGCACGGAGGTCTCGACGGGGAGCCACGCTCGCCGAGCGGATGCTCATCGATCCGGTCACTGTAAGCGTCTCCCGCGTCGATGCCAGTGAAACAACCGAACTGAGTTCGTCGTCCACCGAGAATCGGCGGCTCCGTGTCGATTACAACAATCGACCGTTGCCGCAATCGATACCCGGAGTACCGAGGTTTGTCGTGAGTTTGCTTGACCGTTTGCCGCGGTTTGTGCGCGAAAGCGAATTTGGCAAGGCGTTACGTACGTCGCGATTGCGTTTGAACCCGTACCGAATCCGATTCCTCTCCACGTTTACCGATAACGCCACGCGGCGCTCCACGTTCAGAGTGCCTATCGAGCTGCCGGAAGATTCTCTCTTAACCCCGCTGCGGAGCATCGTGCATACGTGGCGCAATGAAGTCAGTGTCGATCTCCGGCCGTTTTCTTCCTTCGGGTTCAGAATGGACTACTCCTCAACACGTGATCTGCAGGACTATGGCGACTCGACAAGCGTTGGACGTCTGGTCGATCGGGAGCGACGCACATTGTTTGGCCGGGAGGTGGGGTTCGAACGGGATCGTGTAATCGAGACAAATCTTTCCTTGGCGCCGGTGATCAGTAGTTGGCTACGTCCGAGTCTCACCCTGTCAAGCGGGTTTTTGTTTCGGCGCGATCCCAATGGACGTGCGGCCGTCGCAACGTTGCCCGGCGACGAACAAGTTTTGAAGACCCCGGAGGCATTGTCCAACCGGCGTTGGCGGGAACTTGCGTCGACGGTGGATCTGTCGCGTTTGGTCGCTGTAACGGTCGGATCGGAGCATCCTCTAGCTCGTCTCGTGAAAGGGATATTGCCCGCCGACATTCGATATCGTCGGGAGCTGCGTTCAACGTTTGACCGCGCGCCGTTTAGCCCAGATTTCCGATACCAGTTCGGGTTTGGTGATATCGATGAGTTTCGGGAAAGAGACGGTGTGATCGCGACGTCGGCGGTGCAAATGAATCAGGTGATCGCCGCTGGAGGATCGCAACTTCCGCTGGGTTTTCGTGTACGGGTCAACTACCGCGAGATGGAGACTACGACGTGGGCACGTCGCGGAGCGGCTCAATCGCAAATTGTGCAGGAGACAACCGAGTGGCCGTCCGGATTCGTTACCTGGGTGTATACGCCAAACTGGGCGCTGGGGAGTGTCATGTCCACGGTAACGGCGCAGGCTCAATACCGAAAAAGCAAAGCATCGACGTTTCGACCAAGTCCGTTTGTGGGCAACGTGGGCAGTGATGTGGGTGTTTTTTCGGAAACGGACCGGACAATCTTCACACCGTCGGTGACGTTGACCTGGGTATCAGGAATCGTCACCACGGGGGAGGCACGGCGAATTCGTAGTGATCTCGTGACGTCGGGAAATCGGACACGGAATGAAGAGACGGGGTGGGGCGGTACGCTCAGTTTTTCGGCTCGCGCTCCGCGCTGGTTAGTGCGGTTGCCGAGCGACGTGCGAACATCCGTTGCAGTAAGTTCAAGTGACGTATCGGTATGTTTGCAGCGTGCGGGTGGTAGTGTGTGTTCTCCCGTGTCTAACAGTCGCCGGCGGCAAGTGGACGTCAGGTTGAATACGGCGTTTCCGCCGAACATGCGCGGTGGTGCCAGTTTCAGTTACATTTTGACGGATCAACGCCATGTCTCCAGCCGTTTTTCACAGATGGTGCTCACCGTATTCATGGAGATCAACTTCCTCGACAGTCGGATAAGATGAAACGAATCCCAATGCTGGCGTGTTTCGTGTTGAACTTAGCCTGTGCGTCAGGCGGCGCGCAGGTAATTCAGTTCAATGGCGAGGTAGCCCTCTCTTATGTCGAAGCGCAAATGGCCTTCGGGCCACGTGTACCCAATACCGAGGGACATCGACAAACGGGCGACTGGATTCTCGAGCAACTGCAACAACGTGTCGACTCGGTCGAAGTGCAGGCGTTCACGCACGTGACATCAGATGGAGATACGCTCCAGTTGCGCAATTTCATTGGTAAGATCAAACCCGATCTGACCGATCGTGTACTGTTCCTGGCACACTGGGACACAAGACCGTTCGCGGACAAGAGTTCGAACATGGCACAGCGGCAAATGCCCGTGCCCGGTGCAAACGATGGTGCCTCCGGTGTCGCGGTGTTGTTGCGATTGGCCGACGAACTCAAAATCGAGCCACCCATTTTTGGTGTCGATCTCTTATTCGTCGATGGAGAAGATTATGGGGACTTCGGTGCCGACCAAGACGTCCTGATAGGTTCCCGATATTTTGCTGCTAATCTTGCCGATGGCTATCAACCGCTCTTCGCTGTGCTGTTTGACATGGTTGGCGACGCCAACGCACGTTTCGAAAAGGAATGGAATTCGGTCAATCGAGCTCCGGAGGTTGTCGAGCGGGTGTGGCGAAAAGCCAATGAACTCGGTCACGGACGGACGTTTCTTGGGTCAGTTGGTGGGGCTATAACCGATGATCACATTCCGCTTTTGGATGTTGGTATTCGTGCTATCGATATCATTCATACTCCGTTGCCACCGTATCACCACACAACCGAAGACACGATCGACAAGTTGAGCGCGCGCAGCCTGGCGATCGTAGGGAGTGTCGCGGTGGGTTTGGTCCGGTAGGACCGAATCCATACGGCTGCGTAACATCCGCGCGTTGCGACCTCTCGTTGTCGCTTTGAAGGGTTGCAGACACAAGCGGGGTGTGACTCCCTCATCGCACTGCGGTGCGTGCGCATTGATACCATGGCGTGGGTTGAGAGATGGCACGCACCGACGTGCGTTCGGGAGTCTCACCCCGCCTGTGTCTGCCTAGGTGCCGACCACCGAGTGACGTTTCGGGGATCGTTCCACCCTGCACGTGGTTCGCCGGCCCGCCGGGTTCCTTGAGACTACCTGGAGGAATCCTGATCTTTATATAATGAAGGCGGCACTGGGGTTCCCCGAATCCCCAAAAGCCGGATCCTCAAGACCCATCAGCGAGATGGATCGCAAGAAATCGAAGCCGATTGAGCCTCCGAATACGCATTTTTTTCATGACCAAACCGTTGAATTGATGGTGTGATCTGCCGCCGTCAGTGACATATCGCGAGTATGTCCGTCAGCCCCGACGAGAAACGAGCCGCCTTTTTTGTGCTTGCGTTGTTGATTGCGGGTGCCACGGTTCGCTTGCTTATCCACAGGCAGGACGGGTCGGGAGGTGCGGTTTTCAGGCCGATTCCGGCGCAGGTGCGTTCCGATCGCGATTCACTTGCCGCCCAGTCGGAGCGTCTCGCAACGCCACTGCGCCGTGGCGAAAGGATAGATGTCGATCAAGCTGATCGCGCCGAGCTGACCCGTCTTCCGCGGATCGGACCGACGTTGGCCATGCGGATCGTAGCCGATCGACGAGATCGGGGTGCGTTTGGCTCACTGGAAGAACTGGGCAGGGTCTCCGGAATTGGCCCGCGAGTGTTGGAGGGGTTGGCACCGCATGTGCAGTTTTCGGCGGCGGCCCGGAGTTTGCCCTCGAATGCGCGCCGACCGTCGCGAATATCGCTGAATAGTGCGACCGTCGATCAGTTGTCGGAGCTACCGGGCATCGGACCGGCAAAGGCTGCGGCAATTGTTGAACATCGGAAGCGTTTCGGCCGGTTTTCTACCGTAAACGGCCTGACCAGCGTATCTGGCATCGGTCCGGCGACGGTAAATAGGCTACGGGGTTTAGTTCGAGTGCCATAGGGGTGTTAAGTCCCTTGACACGTATTTCGGCCCCCGTACTTTATGATGTTGGCCTATTATGATGTTGGCCTATAAGGATTTATAAGCTCTCGGCAAAAAGAAATTGAGGGATATGGCTACGGCTGCTGCTAGCACGGTCCGTATTGGGGATTTACTGCTCCGTGAGGGGTTGATCACACAAGATCAACTCAATCAGGCACTCATGGAACAACGCAGCAGTGGCCAACGGCTGGGCTACGTCCTCGTCAAGGACGGTTTCGTTCGGGAAATCGAAGTTACCAAGATGTTGGCGCGGCAATATCGGGTGCCCGCGGTGGATCTCTCCCGCTTTGAAGTCGATCCCAAATTGGTAAAGCTGTTACCGGCCGAAGTTGCGTTGAAGCACACGATCCTTCCACTTAAGCGCGAAGGAAGAACGTTGACGGTTGCCATGGCCGAACCAACCAACGTTCAGGTTCTGGACGATCTCAAGTTCATCACTCGGTTCGACATCTTTCCGGTCATTGCCGGTGAATACACGTTGCGAAATGCTATCGAGCGTTACTACGAGGCATCGGACGCAACGATTCAGAAAATCATTGCCGAGATCACGGAGGATGACACCGAAGTAGAGGTCATCGACGAGGATGAAGAGGAAGAGGCCATGGCGGCGCAGCTTGCCGAGGACGCGCCGGTGGTCAAACTGATAAATGGATTGCTAACGGAAGCCGTCAAGCGGGGCGCCAGCGATGTCCATATCGAACCTTTCGAACACGAACTCATGGTCCGATATCGCATCGACGGTACGCTCTCCGAGGTACTAAAGCCGCCCATCAAGTTAAAAGCTGCGTTGACGAGTCGTGTCAAAATTATGGCGCACTTGGATATCGCCGAACGGCGTGTTCCTCAGGACGGGCGTATCAAGCTCAAGATAGGCAAGAAAGTCATAGATTTCCGTGTATCAACATTGCCCGTCATTTTTGGTGAGAAGATCGTCCTTCGTATCTTGGACAAAACCAATCTCACCCTCGATCTGCAAAAATTTGGATTCGAACCGCAGGCCGAAGACGATCTGATGGCCGCCATCTCAAATCCGTATGGGATGGTGTTGGTAACCGGGCCAACGGGATCGGGAAAAACCACAACACTTTATTCGGCATTGTCTCAGATCAATACACCAGAAGTGAACATCATGACGGCGGAGGATCCCGTTGAATACAACCTCCACGGGATCAACCAAGTCCAAGTACGAGCGGACATAGGCATGTCGTTCGCGGCGGCGCTAAGAGCATTCCTGAGACAAGACCCTAACATCATCATGGTAGGCGAGATACGGGATCTGGAGACGGGCAGTATCGCAATCAAAGCCGCCCTAACGGGTCATCTCGTGTTATCGACGCT
>JAZDDC010000139.1:0-3933 GCA_036679565.1 Gemmatimonadota bacterium | reverse complement strand
GCGACAGCCGTCGCGGTCAAACATCTGGCGCGTCCACAATCGAGCGTGGTTGCCATTGCCGGTTGCGGTGAGCAGGGCCGCGTACAACTTCGCGCCGTCAGCCGAGTGCTTCCTCTGAACACCGCGTACGTTTGGGATATCGAGAAGTCACGGGCGGAGCAACTCGCACGCGAACTCGCTCCGGAATTGGGCGTGGAGATCACTGCAGTAGATGACTTGGCCGCGTCTGCTCGACAAGCCGACGTCTGCATAACGTGCACACCGTCATCCGAGTACATCCTAGGTTGCGACGATGTTAGGCCAGGCACATTCGTCGCCGGCGTGGGTGTGGACAATCCTCACAAGAAAGAACTTCATCCAAACCTGTTGGCTACGAGTAAGGTGGTCGTTGACGTGTTGGAGCAATGTGAACACATCGGTGACCTCCATCACGCGTTGGCGGAAGACGCCATGACGACGGCGGAAGTTCATAGCGAGCTGGGAGCAATCGTTACGGGCAGCACACCCGGGCGCGTGGCGGAAGACGAGGTCGTGGTATTCGATTCTACTGGGATGGCGTTACAGGACACCGCGACCGCCGCGGTCGTTTATGAACGAGCGATGGAAGCAGCTGCGGGGCAGATGATCGATTTCGGGTCGTAAAATCATCGAAACATGCGCAAGGGTTACATGTCAAACAACTCCACTGACATAGCACATTCTCGTATCAAACGTGGCCAGCGCCACGTCGTGACCGCGCTGACGCAGAAACATAACAGACGCAAGGTGAAGTGCGTCCAATGTTCGCACCGATACCGGAAACGGCTGGAGAGCGCGCGACAGAACGGGTTGTGTTAGTTCAACAAACGACACGCCAGCCAAAAGGAGTCGCGCGGCGTCGCCATGTGTCCTGGCCACGTGCTTTGCGTGCAAACGTGTCCAGAGTTCGTATTCCAGTAGTCTGCTCGTAACCAGCGGTTCAAGCCAAAGTTCTTGCGGCGGGCGTCGGTCTTCTGCGAGAAGTTGTGCGAGCACGACTGAGGTGTCGAGGTAGATCACCGATCCTCACGATCGGCATCCAAATCTTTCAAGATTTCACTCAAACGTGCGACCGGTTTGCACGTCGGTGGCAACGCGGGTTTCGCTTTCGCAGGAGTTACGACACCTTCGGCGATGAGATCCATTAACGGGCCGCCGCCGAGGCGGGTTGATCCCATGGTGGTCACCCCTCGCCTGAGAACCTCCGACCGGGAAACACCCAGCGATGCAGCCACCTGATCAAGCTCAGCACGTTCGCCCTCGGTCATGTAAACCTGGATCGGTTCTCTAACATTTCGCTTCATGGTAGCAAATTTGCCAAATTTTATTTCCAAAGTCAATAAATTTGGTAACGGATACATGAGCCGTCGTCACGTCCCCTACTCTGCCGGGCGTTCAGGCGGAATCCCTTCGCATGTCGTATTAGTTTTATAATAGTTATGGAAAATCCACGAAACTACCGCGCAATTCGGTGCGCAGCCCTATTGGCTACTACTCTCCCGTTGGTTTCATGCGACCAGTCGGCCGTCCTTCAAACGGCAACGATCCGAGACAGCCTAGGCGTGACGATAGTCGATAATCCGCGTTCAGAAAATCTCTCCACCTGGAGAGTTTCCGAAACGCCCGTTCTCATAATCGGCGAAGAAGACGACGCCTCATTCGGGGACATCGTTGGTGTAACGCGACTCGAGGATGGGACGATTGTCGTGGCCGACGCCTTCGCGCGTCATGTACGGTTGTTCAGCGCCAACGGGACAGAGTTAGCCACGGTTGGCCGACGCGGGTCGGGGCCCGGCGAGTTCGAAACGATTGCAAAGATGATAGACAACGGCGTCGATCGGATTGGCGTCTTCGATAGTCGCCTCTTGCGGCTGACGACCATCGAACGTGATGGCACGCAGCGAAATTCCGTACCAATGGAGATCATATCAGCCAGAGACCGCGTTGTTCCAGTGGGGTGGCTCACGGATGGTAACGTGGTCGCCACCCACAACCCGCGGGACTCCATTAGAAGAGACCGTTACCGTCAACGGCTCGAGCTGTTGACGCACGACACCACCGGCGCGGTACATGATTCTTTGGCCACGATACCAGGAACTCAGATGTGGGACTGGGAGTGGGAAATGGGTGTGACACCCGCAATGGTTCCGTTTGGCCGCATGACAATCGTTCGCGTACGCGACAATTCCGTCTACGTGGCCGCCAATGACGGGTATCGGATCGATCGGTACAATGAGACCGGGCAACTTGTGGGCGTGATCAAACTGACAACGAAACCAACTTCCTTGCCCGCACGTGCCATCGAAACACACAAAGCCGCCGAGCGTGCGAAGGGTACGTCGGGTTTGGACTCGAAAGGCCCGGGAGAAATTTTTGGGCGCCTTGCCGACGACGCGCCTTACCCCGAGTTCGTCCCCGCTTACGACGATCTGTTAGTCGATACACGAGGCCGTCTTTGGGTGCGCGACTTTCGGATCGATAAGTCCGCAACATCCCACTACACCGTGTTCGAGCGAAACGGAATAACCACGGCAGCCATCGCGATGCCAGGTGGATTCGAACCGACTGATATTGATGACGGATTCATCGTTGGGATTTGGAAAGACGAATTCGACATCGAGTCGGTCAGAGTCTACACACTCCACACGAACTAGCCGCCGTTCGCGAATAGGCCCTTCCACTGCCACAGCGACACCCTTATAATGAATCATGTTTTGTACAAAACGTACATTTTGTGATTAGCCATGGGAAAAGTCACCACCGCTGAAGCCCGAAAACAGTTGGCCGATCTTTTCAATCGAGCCGCCTACGGGAAGGAACGCATCACCGTGACACGCCACGGGAAGGCCGTCGCGGGGATCGTACCTCGAGAAGACCTCGACCTCATAAAGCGTCTGCGAAAGATTGTACGGCAACGCGAGATTGAAGCCGCCAAGAGGGATGTCGAGGTAGGTGACGCAGCCTTCTGGCAGGCCTTGAAGAACGAACTGGGTCTTTGATGGCACCAATCACGATTCGTTTCTCGCAAACGGCGGAAAAAACGTTTCGCAGCTTACCGCGCCGCGAGCAACAGGTAATCGCGAATTGGTTGGAGCGAACATCCCGCGAACACCCGCCCGCTCAACATGCATCAGACACCAAAACAGGTTCGACCAAAATAATTCGTGTCGGCAACCGTGTGCTCACCTGCGTCAATACCACACCAGTTACTATCGTAATCGCCAGTATCGAAGAACTGCGCGAACCACCAACATCTATCCTGCGACGATTGAGTCGTACCACGTTGCGCAGGCCACTCTCGGTCACAGCCACCACACGATCGACCGGCGGCACATCGACCGTTCACACCTTGCTGACGGACTTTATCGGCGACATTCGTTTCGGCCTCCGGATGATTCGCCGCAATCCGGGTTTCGCGATCGCCGTCATCTTTACACTTGCGGTAGGGCTCGGTGGAAATGCGGCGGTGGTGGGCGTGGTGAACAACATGTACTTCAGCGACATGCCGTTTGCCAATGGGGGGGAGCTGCTGCGACTCCGTGACTACTCCCTGGGTCCCAGCGGCGATATCCGCCCGATCAATATGACCAGCTTGAATTTCCTTGCCATCCGTGCGCAGAACACGGTGTTCACCGATGTTGTCGCGCAACAAGGTCACAGCTACACCTACTCAGGTGGCGCTACCCCCTCGCGTCTGAGTGGCATCATGGTATCGGAAAATTGGACGGCGACGCTGGGTGTACGACCAATGCTGGGCAGGTCATTCGTCCGCGACGAAGAGATCCTGGGTCCAGCCAGTGGCGTGGTCCTCGTATCCCACGCTTTCTGGCAACAAGAGCTTGGCGCCACGCTTGATGTGACGAGCCAGAGCATCGTGTTAAACGGTATTGGTCACAGGATCATTGGGGTCATGCC
>JAZDDC010000138.1:0-2077 GCA_036679565.1 Gemmatimonadota bacterium | reverse complement strand
ACAACTTTCAACGCTCAACACTCAACTTTCAACGCTCAGCATCAACGATCAACGTCTAGTGATTCCTCAATTGAACGTTCATCGTCGATCGTTGATGTTGAGCGTTGAAAGTTGTTTCGCCATTTGGCTGCGAGCATGCTCGCCGAAATCCCTACCACTAGTCCGGTGGCCGCGTCAACTGCGTAGTGCATCTGGCAATAGACCGTTGCCACGATAAGAAGTATGCATGGTATGATGACGACCAATCCCGCACCTCTCCATACCCGCAGCAATGCGAGGGTCGTTGCCGTTGTGGCGGCGACGTGTGATGATGGCAACGCTGTCCCGTAGGCCGACCCTCCTTCCAAGAGGCTGTACACTATCCGGGCGCTCCAGACATCGCGCACGGGCCCAGTGGGATGATCGAATGCCCAGTTTGGCCCGCCAACAGGATACAAAACAAACCACACGTAACACGCGATGAACGCGATCATGGTAGACAGTAGTACCGCGCGTGCGCGTTCCCGTTGCTTCATTAGCAAGAGGAAGACGGGCCCGACGGCGATGATGGGGTAATATCCGAGGTAGGCCAAATGCAACACGCCCGACCAGAAAACTGACGGATAGTTGCGGATCCACGTATAAGATATCTGGCCGCCGAAAATGCTCGCTTCCACCCATTGCACGAAAGCATCGTTTGCGAACACGTAGGCGGTGCCAAGTTGATTGTTTAACAAACCAATCTCGCTATACAGCGGCATGACCATGAGGAGCGGGTACACGTCGTGGATGATGTTGCCAATGCGGTGCGTTGCATCGAGTCGTGTAAAAAGAAATAAAAGAATACCGAAGAGTGCGTGCATTCCCAGGAGCCATGCGTTTTCGGGATGTTGCAACGGATCTCTCACAAGCACGACAAGCGAAACGAACGCCAGGTAACCAGCGAGAAGTTTATCGACGGGGTTTAGAGCCATCCGACTTTGGTATACCATTGTGCCGTGGTTTTGAGCCCCGTTCGGAGGTCCGTGGTCGCGCTCCAACCGAGGCGCGTTTGCAGACTGGCGGGTGAACAGGTCCAACTCTCTGCGAGAAAATCGTTTGCCCTATCTGCGTTGAGCAGCGTGGCTTTGCGGAAAATACCTGCTATGGTGCCCGTCACCCACAGCGCGCCGCGGGCTACCGGGGCGGGGATCCGAACGACGCGAGGAGGACGGTCTTTTTCCAAGGCAGCTCCGATGAGTGTGACGAGATCGCGTTGTGAACACACCTCGGTGTGGCATGGGAAGTAGGTCTCACCAACCGACTTTTCGTCCAAACTTGCCAGAATGGCATCGATCAAATCCGTGACGTAAACAAAGGAGTTCTCCTGTGTTCCATCCCCTAACACCGGGACGATGCCGCGTTTGGCGAATTTAAAGAGTTTTAATACCTCAGTGTCGCGTGGGCCGTACACGGTGGGTGGCCGCATGATTGTCCATGGCAGGTCCGTGCGACGAACCGCTTCCTCGCCAGCAAGTTTGCTCCAGCCATATTGGCTAACCGGGTTGGGTCTGTGTGCCGACTCGATGCGTGTTCCGGGTTGTGAAGGCCCGGATCCCGGATGCGGCTAAACTGCTCACGTAAACAAACCGCTTGACGGCTCCGCCGCGCGCCGCCGCGATTCGCGCCACCGTTTGCGTGCCCTGAACGTTTACCCGGTGAAACTCGGCTCTGTTACGTGCCGCGGTGAGCCCCGCCACATGAAACACAGCGTTTGCATTGTGGCACCCGCGCTCGATGGCCCCGGTGTCATCGAGATCGCCGACAACTGTTTCGGGTTTTTGATTGGGAAAGAGCTTCTCGATTTTTTCAGGATTCCGTACCAAACAAATAGGTTCGTGCCCCGCGTTCATGAGCTTTTCGACGAGGTGTGACCCGACGAACCCCGTACCTCCGGTCACAAATACCTTCATGATTCGAGACCGACCCTCTTCCTGTGGTACACCAAGAAAAGATCCTTTTTTTGTCTGTGGATTCCGCGGGTTCCGTGGCGCGGCAGCATGTTCGGACGGCCTGCTACCGTAGTGCGCACACGATGGTCGTGTTACAGCACCTGATC
>JAZDDC010000137.1:0-2166 GCA_036679565.1 Gemmatimonadota bacterium | reverse complement strand
CCGCTCGTGTACAAGTCCCTCAGGGACAAATCGCTCATTGTCTATCTGGAGTTAAACGGTGAGATAGCGAGGCACAGCCAAATCGCGGGTGCGCCCAATCCGGATTCCGGCGGGCACGTGCTGTTCCTGAGTCCGGATATTCAGTGGATTCCTACACCGTGGCTTTTGTTCGAGGGATCCGTCCAATTTCCCATCGTGCAGAATCTCAATGGAACACAATTGGAATACGACACTCGATTTCAGTTCGGAAGCCGAATCCGGTTTTCATTCTTCCGGTGACGGTGCAAACAATCACCACCCGTGACGAGACGATACGGTGCCACCGTTCATAGAAAGTATGCTACAGTGGGCCACCGTCACCGGTCGCCATTTCATTTTCATGTTGTGGTGGGTTTGGGCACTTGCCGTTGTACTGACAACCCTGAGCGAGTCATTTTTTTTCGACACATGGCGCCGTCGCGTGCTGGCGGCCGGCAACGATGGCTGGCGCACCGTGATGCTCGCCTCGCTCCTGGGAGTGCTGAGCCCGCCGAGCCGTGGCCGGATATTCGCACAGGCCAAGGAACTGTTGGCGCACGGTGTCAATCCTGCCGGTGTGATGGCCTATCTCGTCTCCGCGCAGACGTTATTCATTTGGCTATTGTTTTTCATCGTCGAGCTGAACGGACCACAACCCATGCTCGGTCAGTTCGTGGCCGTGGCCACGGCGGTGACGGTGTTAGTCTACGGACTGCGACGAACGCCACAATCAATGTGGGATGCCGCACGGCAGTCCGCCACGCAAGACCTCGCCCAGCGCGGAGACACGCCGCCAATCGCTCGGCGCGGACCGGCATTGAGGCGACTTGGTTTGTCGCTCGGCGGACAAGTCTACTCATTGTGGTGGCCGCTACTTTTCGGATTGGTCGGGATCGGATTCTTTCTCGCCCTCGGTCAGTCACCGGGATACCTGTCGTTGCAGGGAACAAAGGGACCGTTGGTGCAGTTCGGAAACGCGGGTGTGGGCCTCTTGGTTGCCTACGTCACTGGCGCGCCGCTCGTCGGCAATGCGTTAATCGCCGCAGGACTGTGGAAGGCCCAATTCGTAAGTTACGCCGGGTTGTCAGCCTTCTATCTCGGGACACTCGTGATGCCGTTCACGCTGCATCGGTATTTTGCGCTCTTGGGGGTAGATTTAGGTAAGAAGGTATTGATGTGGCTCGTGGTCGCAATTCTGGCGGGTGCATTGGCAGCCACGGCTTGGTGGTGGAGTTTGGACTGGCTTCTCGGAACGGTGGGTGTCCGCGATTGGTTCGAAACGTTTACTAAATCGACGATGCGACCCAACGATGTACCGTGGTTCCACCATTGGTTTCGGCCCATGTCCGGGATGTAACGCGTGTTGGGCAAACATCATGACAACGAGGTCATGGTGACCACAAACAATGTCACCGTTAGTCAAATAGAGGAGTAGGTAAGAATGAGAACATTCCCAAAAATGATGGCCCTCGCTTTAACCATGAGCTTGGCAGCGCCCACTGTGTTCGGGCAAGAACGGGCCCAAAGCCAGCACGATGATCTGCGTCAGATCGAGGTTACCATCCTCGGGATGAGCTGCCCGTTTTGTGTGTACGGCGTGAACGAGTTGCTTGTGGATACGGTGGAAAAAGCCGGCTTCGACGTGGCGAAAATCACCCGCGCTTTCGAATCTGAGTTTCCCGACTTTGACCGCGAGGCGACCGACTGATCGGTGTCTCGGCAGGTCTGGCGCAGCATTGGCCGCCGCGAACATCAAGGTTTGCGGCGCTCCTCAGTGTAATTCCAATGCCCTTGCAGCCAGCCGTGGACTGATCATCGGAAGGAACTTGGCGAACGTCCCGTACGCCAACAAGAACAATCCCGTGAAACCTAACGTCACTGCAACCTCCGTCAAACCAAACGATGGGCCACTGGTTTGCAGAGACGGTTCGATCAGCAAATACCGTTCGAGCCAAACACCCGCAAAGCTAATCGAAAGAAAAATAGTAAACGTAATCGGTGTGATCTTAGACTTGACCCAGAGCAAGCCGCAGAACGGTATGAAGAATACCATGAGGCCCACCGATATGGCGATTGGCCTCCAAACACCCGACATACGATCAAACACAAACGCTGTCTCTTCGGGCAAGTTGCCGTACCAAATCACCA
>JAZDDC010000136.1:0-2586 GCA_036679565.1 Gemmatimonadota bacterium | reverse complement strand
CGTGCGAGAATCGGCTGGACCTGGGAGCAAAACATTGTGCTCTTGCAGATTGACATGAGGTTCCTGCGACTCAGCTCGCCCTGGATTCAAACCGAGCATGAGGATCCGGCAGTCGGGACTCGCATACGCGGTGCCCAAAAATAGCGTCAGCCCCCATTCTTCAAGAGCCGGGTCCTCCCTTTTCAGGCCCTCAAACTGTTCGAGGGCTAGCACTCCTAGCTCGTGAGCACCGGGGTTTGCTCGACTGGGCACGGCCTAGTCCTCCAGTAATCGGAAGCCAACCACCCCAGGTGTGCCACCCTGAATTGCCTCGTATCGGGGCGCAAGTGCTGGCGCATCGTCGGTCCATTTTCGAATGATGAGCTGACAATCCATTTGATAAAATACTACTATATCCCCCAACCCGATGTCGTGAGCGGTCACGACCGGCAGTCCTTCTTGGAGGGCGTCGTGCCGTACGAATTCTCCCAGCTCGATCTCCTTGTCAGGGCCACGGGCTTAAGGCGCTGCCTAACACTGTCGTCCATCAGCTGCGGGCGACTATCCAGAGTCGCCCGCGCATCTATGCCGTTATGTTGCGCTTGCGGCGCACACAAATCAATAACATCCTTTGAAACGACAGCGCCCGGCCGTCTGCATGGACTTGTTAGGCTTCACCGAAGACCGAGCCAATCGCATGCATGCGCTCAACCCGATCCAGAACATCCGTCGAGTCAACAAACTGATCCACACCACCAACGTACTCGGGCCACCCGTGCACCGCGTCCGGCGGTCGTACCGCTTCGAGTGCGTCCACAAATCGACCGGAATGCGGGACCAAATACGGCCGGGTATGAAAATGCGACAACTTCACGTCCACCGGTGCCGTCACACCCAACGCGTTGTGTGCCTCCCCCAATACCACGTAGGCCTGATTTAACGCCGATTCCCGGCCACGCCAATCAACCGCTACGAGCCCCTCGTGGAAAAGGGGGCCAAGCACACGAGCGAGCCGCAATCGAGCAAACGCCGACCCGAACCACTTCATATACGGCGCGTACTCCCGTTCGAGCAAGAACGCCAACCGCATCAACTCGGTCATCTGGCGCGCCGCGACCAGACGGGACCCCAGATCATCGCCAACATCGCCGCACCGAGCCATGAAGGGTTCCTCTTGATCGACGCGTCGCCAGGCGCTGGCCATCCGATACAACCACACATGATGCGGATACCACCGAAGGCGCTCGCAGAAGGCCCGAAGCTCTCCCCGGAAATCCGCAAAAACTCGACCCGCTCTGATCGTTCGTAATCGCTGCGATGGAATCCGCAGCCATACATGATCCGGCAGCGCGTCCGTTGCATCGACACCAAGGTACGAGTGAGAGAATCGTTTGACCGTGGTTACGGTGACTCCGTGGTGAACCAGCGCCGTCGGCGTGACGGCCAGCGTTCCACCATCGACATCCGGTGTGTTGAAGTGCGTGGCGTAACCGTCGATTTGCGTAGGCAGCTCGGCCGCCATCGTGCTGAGAATGCGTTCGTGATGGCTCGAGTAATCGGATTCGGCAACGAACAGGGTGGCCTTTGGACCCCAATCATGGTCCCGCGATTGGGGCGTATCGAACCCCACAACATCCGAACCACGCCCCAAATGCCCTGCGGCATACGACAATGAGGGAAAGTGGGCCGCCATGATCGGCTCCACCGCGTTGCGAAAAAGCGACTCGCAAAGATCAAGGCCCGGAACGAATGGAGGAAGTGTCTGTTCTGTCATCGTTCCCAATGTTCAGTGAAGCCTAACACTGTCGTCCATCACCTGCGGGCGACTCCTGAAGATGCACGCCGCCAGTGAAACGTTACGAGACCCATCCACTCACACAAATCAATCGCTTCCGCTGAAAACGTACAGCGCCCGCTGGTGCATGGACTTGTTAGGCGCCACGCCGAGAGACCAGGTCAATCGTGCTCGTGTAGAGAAACTCCTGCGGAAGCTCGATCGGTGTCGGCCCACCCATGATTGTCATCGTGCCTCGCAGCTCACCCTCTCGCGTGCGATGCACCAATACGCCTTGACTCGCGTCAAATAAAACGATGCCGCGTTCAGATCCCTCCAAGTGGGTTTTAATCGTCATCTGCTGGGCCTCAACGACGGACGACGCGTCAATGCGAATATCTTGTTGCACCACAATACGCAACACCAGCGCACCATTCACGGTCGTATCCCCCTCGATGCGATAACGAACCGATCGATGGGAGTCATATGTGTCACTTGGCCGCCCGGCATCCGCACGCTCAATCGTGTCCGACCATTCCCGCCCTATCTGCAACGCCCCATCAGTAGGTAAGCGGATCATGAAGTCGTCGAATTGGCGCGTAAGATCGGTTATCGCCGCGACCTCGGTCGAAAACGTAGGGGTCGCCAAAGTACTGATTCGACCATCGGGACCAAATAACAGCGTGAAGCGACGTCCCAGCACCGTGCTTGTGCTCGGACGCTGGTCGCCCCCGGGGCCCACCGAGCGGAGCGTTAGAGAGTCATACCAGGCCCACGCGGAATCCGATGGCCCAAATGTCAACGCAATTAGAGCATCGTGCTCAGACTGCACG
>JAZDDC010000135.1:0-12067 GCA_036679565.1 Gemmatimonadota bacterium | reverse complement strand
GTTGAGTCTACTCCATCATGCGCCCTGAGGGACTCGAACCCCCAACCCCCTGATCCGAAGTCAGGTACTCTATCCAGTTGAGCTAAGGGCGCGGACCGGAACCGCCCTGGCGATTCCAATGCGGTCCGCAAGATATTCAGGTGTTCCTCATAATGCTACGCGGACGCGACCCATGATTCGAAGCCCTCTCCCACCACTTCTTGCGGCACCCCTGGTGCTCAGCATTTTGGCCGCCCCCGCAACCGGCCAGGACCTAGTCGTGCGCGGTGGTTTCCTCTTCGATGCGGTGGCGGACGATGCCCGTCCCAATTCTGGTATCCTAGTGCAAGCGGGAAAGATCTTCAGCGTCGATGCCGCGCCCAACACACGGTTGGCACCCGGTACCCGTGTGCTGGAACTTTCAGATGCGCAATACATCCTCCCGGGAATTTTTGACCTGCACGCTCACCACGCCGTAGATCTCTTTGGTCAAGGTCGGATAGACGAGCGTACCGCCTACCCAACTCTGTTTCTCGCCAACGGCGTGACGTCCGTTTTTCCAGCCGGAGAAATGAACCCGCACGAGATGCGCGAGTTGCGTCTTCGCATCGAACGGGGCGAACAAGTCGGACCGCGGATGTATAACTCGGGTCCATATTTTGGTTCGTGGCGGCCCGGTTGGGACCCTGACATTACGGATGACAGTCTCGAAGCGGAGGTGGACTATTGGGCAAGTCTGGGTGTGCGCGCCTTCAAGGCGAAAGGAATAACCCAACACCATCTATCCGTGCTCATCAATCGCGCGCACGCGCACGGCGCATCGGTGACCGGTCATTTGGGTTCTGGGTTTCGCGGAACGGTGAATCCGCGCGACGCCATTCGCATGGGGATCGATCGTGTCGAACACTTCCTCGGCGGCGATGCCATCTCGGGTGACCTTCGATGCGACTTTGACGGCGTACGGCTACTACGGCAATCGCGACCCGGAAGTCTATTCCTATTATACGGATGAGATGGCGTTTCTCACGCCCTACATGCGGACATTGGTCGAGGGCCGCCCGACCAGGCCGGCCAATGAGCAGTTCGAACGGATTTATTGGGTGAAGCGGCGGGTCATCAAGGCCTTTTATGATGCTGGCGGCGCCGATTGGATCACACTCGGAACCGACCATCCCTCTTGGGGTGAGTTTTTCTCAGGATTTTCAGCACATCGTGAGCTGCATGCCTTTGTCCTGGCCGGGATCCCGCCGGCCGCGGCGTTGAAAATCGCCACTATCAATGGGGCTCGCGCCATGAATGTCAGTTCCACACTGGGGTCCATCGAGCCGGGCAAACTAGCCGATTTTTTCGTGGTGCAAGGCAGTCCTATCGAGGACATCCGCAACGCTAGGCGTGTGGTTTGGGTAGTGAAGAATGGGGTGGTTTACGACGCCGAAGAGCTTTTGCGGTCTGTGAAGGGGGCTATTGGTCCGGCCGGGCCTGATGAGGAACAGGACTGGAAGCCAATACCCAGGTAGGACCGGTCCCGGTCGGTGGAGACCTGGAACGGAGCAGGCGGCTCTTGTAGGTTGATAACCCTTATTCGAGGCGCACCATGTCACACAATCCCGAGTTTCTTCGAATCGTCAACGAGGCGAAATCTCGAATCGAGGAAAAGGACGTCCCCGGTGTCAAGGCGATGATGGACGCGGGTGAGGAATTCTTGTTGGTGGATGTTCGGGAGGAGAGCGAGTGGAGCGCCGGTCGGCTCCCCGGAGCCATTCATCTGGGCAAGGGGATCATCGAACGCGACGCAGAGGCGCGGATGCCGCGAAACGATGCGCGCATCGTGTTGTATTGTGGAGGTGGGTTTCGATCGGCGTTGGCTGCGGACAACTTGCAACGAATGGGGTATACCAACGTCAGCTCAATGGACGGGGGCATACGGGTTTGGAAACAAGCTGGGCATTCCATCGAAGTTTGAACACATAGGAGGTCGCGGGCGGTGCGGTTTTTCAATTCTAAGAACTTGATGGTCTTGCTTGGCATCCTCGTTTTCGTAGGATGTGACCAAGTCACGAAGGTGATTGCCAAAGACGCGCTCGCGCTGAGCGCGCCGATTTCATTCGCAAATGACACCTTTCGTTTCACCTATGCGGAGAACACCGGTGTTTTCCTCGGTATGGGCAAGGCGTTGCCGGAAGTCGTCCGCTTTGGACTGTTTACGGTGGCCGTGGGTGCAGTTTTGTTTTTCATCTTATTCGACACGCTGCGCCGCGATAGTCTCGACAAATGGCGGTTGTCGGCCATCACCATGATTCTCGCCGGTGGATTTGGGAATCTCATCGACCGGGTTATCAACAACGGTGTTGTTATCGACTTCATGAATATGGGATTGGGACCCTTGCGGACCGGTATCTTCAACGTTGCGGACGTTTCCATTACAACCGGCGCATTTTTGTTCCTGGGGCTCGAACTCTTCAAAGGTAAGGACCAGAAACCTGTTGTCGTCGCAGATTCGTAACACCTCGGTCGGCGTCGTCATTGCGCTCGCAATGTCGTTTGGTTGTGCTGCCGGGCAAACCGTAGATGATGCCGGGCAGACACTGGATCACGATAGGATCCTCCAAGATCTTGCTAGATTGTCTCACGACTCCATGGCAGGTCGCCAAACCGCCACTCCGGGTAACAAGCAGGCCAGACAATACATAGCCAATCAGTTCGCCGAAGCCGGTTTGACGGCGTTCGGTGCGTCCTTCGAACAACCGTTCACCTTTTCCGCTGACGGTAACTCTGTCACTGGTGTCAATGTGACCGGCTTTGTTCCGGGCACCAGCGAATCCGATTTAACTATCGTTGTGTCCGCTCACTACGATCATCTGGGCGTTCGCGATGGAGTCGTTTTTAACGGAGCGGATGACAACGGGTCGGGCACATCTGCGCTGTTGGCATTTGCGAGGTATTTCGGTACGAACGCGCCACTGCACGATGTAATTTTCCTTGCGGTGGACGCTGAGGAGTCGGGTTTGCGCGGGGCGAACATCTTTGTCCAAGATCCGCCGGTACCGCTCGAAACCATCGTGGTGAATGTGAACATGGATATGGTGAGTCATAGTGACGAGATCTTGTTCGTTGCCGGTACACATCACTATCCCGTTCTGCTCCCCTATTTAAGCGCTGTAGCCAACCGATCGTCCTTAACGTTGCGCTTCGGTCACGATCAACCCAATCTTCCGGCCGGCGACGATTGGACCAATTCGTCCGACCATGCACCGTTTCATGCAGCCGGAATCCCATTCGTTTACTTTGGCGTGGAAGATCATCCCGATTACCACCAACCGTCTGACGACTTCGAAACGATCAACCCCGATTTCTTTCTGGCCGCGATCGAGACAATGCTGGACGCGGTACAAGAGTTGGACCGGAACCTGGAAGCCATCCACAGGCGCTAAGAACTCTCCAACCCGTCTGTACGGGGTCAATGCCAATGCCCGACGTTTACCGTTGCAAGTGGTGCGTGAAGAGCGATCTGGAAATGTCGTACCACGACGACGAGTGGGGCGTACCGCTTCACGACGAACGCAAGCACTTTGAATTTCTTGTGCTCGATGCGTTTCAAGCTGGCCTGAGTTGGGCCATCATTCTGCGTAAACGCGAAAACTTTCGGAAAGCCCTGGACAACTTTGATCCGGAGCGGATCTCGCGCTATACAAAACGCAGTGTCGAACGATTGGTGAAGGACGCTGGCATTGTCAGAAATCGAATGAAAATCGAGGCGTGTATATCGAATGCGAAAAATTTTCTCGCCATTCAGAAAGAATATGGATCCTTTGACGATTTCATATGGCAATTCGTAGGCGGTACGCCAAAGCAAAACACGTGGCGTACCATGAAATCGGTGCCGGCAAAAACGAAAGAATCAGATGCCATGAGCAAGGCACTCAAAGACCGGGGATTCAAATTCGTGGGCTCCACAATCTGCTATGCCTACATGCAAGCCGCCGGCATGGTGAACGATCACGAGGTCAAATGTTTCCGGTACACGCTGCTAGGCGGTAAAGCCAAGAAGACGACGAAGCCATAAAGATGGCCAATGATCTGATCAAAGATCTAAACATCCATGTCGGCGATCGCATTGGATCCGTGTCCGGCATTTTGATGCTGCCGGAAGATGCACGGCTCGTGTGTGTTCTCGCTCATGGCGCGGGAGCGGGCATGACACATCGTTTCATGGAACGGATCGCAACCGAACTCGCCGGCAGGAAGATTGGAACACTTCGTTTTCAGTTTCCGTATATGGAAGCTGGAAGGAAAAGTCCTGATGTTCCCGGTAAGGCCGTTGCTACGGTGAGACGGGCCGTCAATGCGGCCACGGAACACGCGCCGGGATTGCCACTCATTGCTGGTGGTAAATCGTTTGGTGGCCGTATGACCTCCACCGCCGCGTCCACTGAACCGCTGCCAAACGTAAAAGGCCTGGTGTTCTTCGGGTTCCCACTTCACGCTCCAAACCGACCGGGCAACCAGCGGGCAGCCCACCTTTACGATGTCGGTGTGCCAATGTTATTTCTGCAAGGGACTCGCGACGCATTGGCGAAACTGGATTTACTCAAACCCGTTTGCGAAGAACTTGGCAAAAAGACCATTCTCCACATCGTTGAAGGTGGAGACCATTCGTTCAATGTACCAAAGCGTTCGGGCCGCACGAATGATGAGGTGATGACGGAACTTGCCAATCAAACCGATCATTGGTCTGCGAAGTTCTAGTCAGTCCTCCCACTCGTCCAATGTCTTGGGCCAGTCCTTCTTGAGTAGACGAGAAAACGCCCTGTCCGCAAGCAGCCGTCCTTCGGTTTGACATCTGGCGCAATAATTAACCTCGTGTTTCGCGTAGACAATTCGTTGGATTGGCGCGCTGCAAACGGGACACGGCTGACGGTATTTACCGTGGACCGCCATATCTTTTCTGAACGCCGTGACCTTCTCGGGAAAGTCGTCACCCGTTTCCTCGCGGAGTCGGTCTGTCCAGTCTGCCATCGTTTCGATTGTTGACTGATGAAGACACGCCACGTCCTCTGGGCTGAGATTGCGCGTCAACTGAAGCGGCGATAAACGTGCCCGGTGCAATATCTCATCCGAGTACGCATTGCCTACCCCGGAAAAAAGTCGTGGATTAGTCAATGCCCGTTTGAGTGTTCGGTTTTCGGTGAAGAGCGCGTTCCGGAAGTCATCCAGCGTACTGTCCATTACCTCAAGACCGCCCCGGTCGTGAGCTGCGAGTCCGGCTCGACCGCTTACGCAAAAGAGGGATGCGCGTTTCTTGCTCCCCGCTTCGGTGAGCAGTATCGAGCCGTGATCAAAATCGAAGGCGGCCAGACCGAGCTTCTTTGGAATGATACATTCGGCGTCCCGCCACTTGAGACGCCCGGCAATCATCAGGTGAAGTACCAGGTACACGTCGCCGTCGAATTCCCATACGATGCGTTTCCCCAGCCGGGAAAAACCCTGGACCACACTCCCTTCGAGCTGATTAATGGGCGGGTCCACCGAGCGGAGCAAGAAGGGGCTCGGTATGCGAACGCGTCTTAGGGGTTTGCCGCAGACAGCGGCGGTTAGTCGTTCAATGTAAACGGTAACGTCTGGGAGTTCCGGCATCGCCGCCGCACGTTGTGGTAGAACGCAATCAGTGCTGACGAAGATACGTTGGTTACCTTCTCCCGCTCAAGTCGTTGTGGCGTGAACGTCTGTTTCTTCCAATGATGCAGATTTGGTGAAGATCTGTCGTGCCAACGCGGCCCGCAGATGCTCCGGTTTGATTGGTTTGGATAGATAGTCGTCCATGCCGGCGGCTAAACAGCGTTCGCGATCACCTTTCATGGCATTTGCCGTCAACGCCACGATGGGCGTCCGGGAAGCGGTCCCCTCTTCGCGCCGGCGAATGGCCACGGTCGCTTCGTAGCCGTCCATGAGCGGCATTTGACAGTCCATGAGTACCACGTCGTACCGTATGTCAGCAGTGGCATCGACAGCTTCGACGCCGTTTCGTACGACGTCTACGCGGTAGCCCATTCGTTCGAGAATTCGCGCCGCCACCTTTTGATTCACAACGTTGTCTTCTGCGAGTAAAATGCGAGCGCGGTGACCAGATTCGTGTTCGGCAATCGTGTGTTGCGTAATCAGCTGTTGCGCCGAGTCCGGTTTTTTGATCGCCAAGACGGTCGATAGACATCGCTTGAGCGTGCCGAGTCGGATTGGTTTGGGTAGGTAGCCATCGAATCCCGCCTCGCGGGCAGCCTTTGCATCGCCAATCTGGGCCGCGGATGTGAGTAAAACTAAACGTGGGGAACCGTATTTGTCTTCGGCTCGGATGCGATCGCCCAACTCGAGGCCGTCCACTTCGGGAAGACACATGTCGAGGATTGCAAGTTGATACGGTGTACCCTGTTCGGTTGCAAACGCGAGTTTGTGCAGCGCGCTTGCGGCGTCATTCGCTGAATCAACAACCATCTTGGCAGGTCGGAGCTGTTGCTCGAGCACCCGCCGGTTGAGCGGGCGGTCGTCCACGAGCAAGACACGTGTTCCGGCAAGCGCGGCGGGCAGCGTGTGCTCCGCTACGCCCGGAACCGGTTGTAGGTTTATCGTAAACCAGAACTTGCTTCCCACACCGGGTTCACTTTCGACTCCGATCTCGCCACCCATCAGCTCAGACAAACGTTTGGAGATGGCAAGCCCAAGTCCGGTGCCACCGTATTTTCGAGTGGTCGATGAGTCCGCTTGCGTGAACGACGCGAATAGTCGGGATTGGGCATCCCTCGGGATACCAATGCCGCCGTCTGTTACCTCTATGCGGACCATCGTTCCGTCGTCTTTAACTTGCTCGACGCTCATTTCGACAACTACATCGCCGGCGTCAGTGAATTTAATTGCGTTGCTGACCAAGTTGAGCAGGACCTGTCGGATGCGTCCGGGGTCACCCAAGACTCGATCGGGTACTCCGGGGTCCACCAGCAACGCCAACTCGAGTTGTTTTGCCGCCGCACGCTCGGCCATCAAATCAATCGCATCTTCGACCGTCGTCCTCATGTCAAACGGGATGGACTCAATGTCTAAGCGCCCTGCTTCTATTTTTGAAAAGTCGAGAATGTCGTTTATGATCGCGAGCAGTGCATCACCGGATGCACGGATCGTTTCCACATAATCACGTTGATCTGCATCGAGGTGTGTTTCTTCGAGCAATCCGGACATGCCGATAATTCCGTTCATCGGTGTCCTGATCTCGTGACTCATCGTCGCCAAAAATTCGCTTTTAGCACGCGCCGCCGCCTCCGCCGCGTCACGTGCGTTGGCCAGTTCCTCCTGCGCCTCCTCGAGCTGCCGTGTGTGCTCGAGAATTCTTTGTTCCGTGTTGCGTTGTTCTGTGATCTCACGAGCGATGATGGTGACTTGTTTTTTTTGTCCCACGCGAAAAGAACTGGTGGATAGATCGATAGGGAACGTCGTTCCGTTGCGCCGACGTCCTTCGTCAACCGGAAGTTGCGCGCGAATGTCCTGATGAGTTAGTGGACGACCCAAAAGCGGCTCCATCGCCAAGTTCGGGATAAACTTCTCGACGGGTTGGTTGGCCATGTCCGGGCCATCGCATCCAAAGCATGTCAGCGCTTTCGGATTGACTGACTCGATCATACCATTTTGATCAACAGTGATGATCGCATTTGGCGCCGACTCTAGAATCGCCCGCGTGCGAGCTGTTTGATCCCGCAGTGCTTGTTGCGCACGATGTTGATTCGTGACGTCACGGTAAAAACCTTCCAGATAGCCTTCGTCCGTCGTGATGCGTCCGGTGTACCGTATCCACACGATGTCTCCGTCCTTGCGACGCAGCCGCGTGACGAAATCATACACCGCGCCGTCTGCGTTCAGACAGTCGATCAGGCGTTCGCGGTCCTGAGCCTCGACGTAATGCTGAGAGAGAAAGCAACTTTTGAGGAAGTCATCTTTCGTTTCGTATCCCAGGATTTCGGCGGCGTAATCATTCGCTTCCAGGATCTTGCCGTCTGACATGCGGCTTCGAATGAGCCCTACCTGAACGCTATCGAAGATATTTTGGTATTTACGGTCCTTTTCTCGTAGTGCCTGCTCGAATAGTTCCTTGTATCGCTCCTCGCTTCCTTTCAGATCCTCAATGGCACTATGTCGATGGAACACCCGGCCGAGTTGATGGTCGATCTGCTGAAAAATCTCGAGGAGGGGAGGCGCCAAGGTGCAAGGGCGATCGGAGAAGAACTCCAAGACCGCCACCACTCGGGGGCCGTTCTTCACCGGGAAGGCAATGGCTCCACGGACTGTCCGTCCGCTGGCTAGTCTCCTGTTGGGGAGCGCCACGTCTGGATCGGTAAAAACCATCACCTCGGGACATTGGATCCGGAACACACGGTCAGCCAGAGTTTCGGCGGCGGATTGGTCCACCTGCCTGGCCAACTCGTAGAATTCCTCGGCCCGGTGCGGGTTCTCGATGTGCCAGACTTTGCTGGATCGGAGTGGCTCCGAGGAGAGCGGGGCAGGGAAGTGGGCGTGTCCGGCTGCCCAACCCAAATGGCGGCAAGTGCTCCAAAGGGCTGCCTGAATGGCCTCTTTTGGGGTCGCCGCCTCGTTGGCGGCCATTGCGATCTCCTTGAGGAGAGCGACTGTGCCGAACACCTGCATTATTTTCCTTTACCGATTGGTCGATACCGTAATCGAGGGATCGACCACTTTGGCCTTTTCCTTTAAAGCAAGAGCCGCGATCTCCAAGGCACACCGGCTTGCCATCAATCTTGTTGTCATGCCCGGGGCGCGATTGCTCGGGACTTCCCTCAGAAGGGCGCCGTTGTGGGTTTACTCGGAGTACGAACTCGAACCTTGTTGATACCGCTGGCGGTGGCGGCCGGACTCGTTGTCACCGGCCTCGTCCTGCACACGTTTTCTGAGCGCGTGTTGCGACAACGTGTCAGCGAGGAACTCACGACTATTTTGCGAGCCGATGTTGAGGCGTTGTCCCAGTGGCTGACTTCTCAACGTGCTACCACCGCACACTTTGCTGGTGATCCACGAGTAAGAGCGTCGGCGAGAGTCCTCATCCGACAGGCCAATCAGGCCCTCGATTTAAACGGCAGACCAATCGCTGCGGGCAACACGGAACGCGTTGGCGAACGGACGCAGCCGAACCTATTGGCCTATTGGCAGCGTGTTGGTAGCGGTGAGACGGTTGTCACACGGCCCGTATTGGCCCCGAGCAGCGAAGCAGGCAATGATCCCAATGCCCCCGTGATGTTTGTCGCCGCCCCAGTGTTGGACGACACCGGTAATACGGTGGCGCTGTTAGTCTTCGGTATTGCGCCGTCAGAATTCACGCGAATTCTGCAGGTTGCACGACCGGGACAGACCGGAGAGACATACGCTTTTGACTCCACCGGGGTCATGATTTCCTACAGCAGGTTCGATTCGACACTTCAAGCAATTGGTCTTCTTGAAGGCGTGCGGGCTTCTTCCATTCTAAACATCCAGGTGCGCGACCCGGGTGGTGACCTGACCAGTGGTTACCCGTTGCCTGAATCCCTTCGCGCGCGTCCGTTGACGAAGATGGCCGCAGATGCAATCGATCGTACGTATGCGTCAGACAGTCCGGAGAGTGACTACGGCATTGCTTGGGATGTGGAAGGCTACCGCGACTACCGGGGAGTACCTGTCGTTGGCGCGTGGACGTGGTTGCCAGAGTATGGGTTCGGGGTAACCACAGAGTTAGATGTCGCCGAAGCGCTGAACGTTGCCAACCTGGTCCGAAGGTTGTTGTGGGGTGTGTTTGCTCTGCTGTTGTTGATGGCAGGTGGACTCGTCATCGCCTCCGGTTTCGTACGACAACTTCGAGAACGTGTTTCGGAAGCAAAACAGTTAGGTCAATACAAATTGGAGAAGCGGATTGGTGGTGGCGGCATGGGATCCGTGTATCGGGCAAGCCATTCGTTCTTGCGACGACCAACCGCGGTAAAACTTCTCAGGACGGAAAGAGCATCCAAAGAAAGCATAGCGCGCTTTGAACGAGAGGTGAAGAATACGTCCCGCCTAACACATCCCAACACGGTTGCGATTTACGACTATGGCCGAACACCCGATGGGATTTTCTACTATGCGATGGAATACCTGGAGGGAATCAATCTCGACCAACTCGTTCAGATTGATGGCGCGCTTCCTGAAGGCCGAGTGTTATTCATCATGAAGCAAGCGTGTGCATCATTGGCTGAGGCGCACGAGAACGGTTTGGTACATCGCGATGTGAAACCATCCAATATCATGCTGTGCGATCGCGGTGGTCTTTACGATTTTGTGAAGGTGTTGGACTTCGGACTTGTACGTGACACGGAGAAAAAAGATTCGCTTGCCGTAACAAAGACATCGGGCATTACTGGGACTCCGTTATTCCTGTCGCCCGAGGGAATTCGCAATCCGTCGGGAGTGGGACCTGCCGCCGATATCTACGCCATTGGTGCCGTGTGTTATTACCTGCTTACTGGCGACCACGTGTTTATGGGTCAAACCGCGCTTGACGTATGCAATCATCATCTGAACACAATGCCGGATCCGCCGTCCACTCGTACGGACAAACCGATAACGCCGGATTTCGAGAAACTGGTGCTGCAATGTTTGGCAAAAGAGCCGCGTGACAGACCGGCCGATGCTGGCCGCCTTCGGCGATCGCTCAAGCAACTCGAAGGTGTTTCGCGATGGACACCGGAGGATGCCGCGAAATGGTGGAGTCAGTGGACAAATCGGCGAGCGTCCCAAGCATTGGAGCGTACGATGGATATGTCCGAGGATTCCAGTGAACCCGTTGCCGGCGACGCCGAGGCGGCCTTGATCGTAGATACTGAACGGCGGGGCTTGTTAGGCGACTCGGCGGAAGACTCGTGGCCCTCCCTGGGGTGACGGCGCGTTAGCCCACCAAGACCGGTTCGCTCCGCGGCGTGGGCTCTCCGTATCGACCGGTCTCAGCGTAGTAGCGATTCCATTCTTGTTTGAGACAAAACGGATCCAACCCCGATACACTATCAACGGCCAACACGCCGTCCAAGTGATCGATCTCGTGTTGTAGCAGCTCGGCAAGTGCGCCTTCAGCTTCCACCGTCTGTTCCTCGCCGCGCTCGTCCGTGTAACGCACCTTAATGCAATGTGCGCGTTGCACCTGTACCATCAGGTCCGGGAAAGAAAAACAATCGTCCCACACCAAGAAATCCTCGTTCCCGACATCTATAATCTCGGGGTTGCAGAGGAGCCAAGGATTGTCCATCTCAATGAAGATCATGCGTATCGGAGCGCCAATTTGTGGTGCGGCGATTCCGCGACCTGACCCAAAACGCGCTTGAACGTCCCGTAAGGTGTCTCGAAGGTCGTGTGCCACCATCCGGGCGGCCGGCGATCTGGGATTTTGTACCGGCTCGCACTTAGTCCTCAAGACCGGGTCACCCAAAAGACGGATGCGATGGATTGTCACGTGAACACCAACCAGGTTGCAAGGGACCAACAATGTAGGGCTGCCGGATGATTGCTGCCACAGTCTTAGCCGCCGGTGATTCTGCTCGGATGGGCTCTCCTAAGGCGCTACTGGACTTTCAGGGAGCAACGTTCCTGGAGCGCATTCTCTCGAAACTGCGGGAGGTGCCGGTCGATATCACCTACGTAACTGTGGGAAGAGATCGCCATAAGATATTGAAGGGCAATAAGTTGGACGCTTCGAGTGTGATAGAAAACAAGGAGCTGAACGCAGGTCCCATCGGTTCCATCCGGTCCGTCCTGAGGGTAATACCCGAGGAGGTGGAGGCCCTGTTGATTTGGCCGGTAGATATGCCTCACGTGCAAACAGAGACTGCGCGGCTCGTCGTCGGAGCCAAGAGCAACCGCCCCATCGTGGTGCCCGTGTGGCGCGGCAGCCGAGGTCACCCCATTTGGCTCAAACGGGAAGTTTTTGGGGAAATTTTACAACTATCAGAGGGTGACACCATGAGGAGCGTAGTACGCCGGGATGCCAACCGCGTCCATCGAATTGAAGTCGATGATTCAGCGGTCATCGAGACCATAA
>JAZDDC010000134.1:0-4443 GCA_036679565.1 Gemmatimonadota bacterium | reverse complement strand
GTCGGTGCGCGTATCTGGTTGAAGCTCGGCGCGTTGCGGTTTCCCGTTCGTGTCGAATTCCCGTTCTACGTCAGCGAACCCGCGCTGGCCGACGATCGTCGACAGGGGACCGATTTTGTGGAGTTCCGTTGGCTGATAAGTCTCCAACCGATTTTCTGAACCAAAGCGGTGGTAACCGTCGATCGTTCTTTAAGGCCACGTTCGGACGTGTGGCAAAAGAGATTGGCCAACGGGCTGAATCTCGTGTGGTGCAAAAACGGTATCTCCGTCCACCGGGTGCTCTGAGCGAAGTCGCGTTTCTCGCAGCATGCACGCGGTGTAGTGACTGTCTCACCGTATGTCCGGCTTCTGCCATTCTCAAGGTACCAACGAGTGGTGGTCTTGCTGCGGGTACGCCGTTCATCGATCTCAAAGTTCAGGCTTGTATTGCATGTCCAGATATGCCGTGTGCGGCGGCGTGTCCAACAGAGGCGTTGAGTGTGCCCGACGACTTGTGGGCCGGTTACAAAATGGCGGACCTCGAGTTGAACTCTGATCGATGCATCGTATTTCACGGGTCGGACTGCGGGGTTTGTGCCGAGGCATGTCCGGTTGGCGAGAAGGCTCTGGCTTTGGATGAGGCGGGGCGGCCGGTCATCAAATCGGAGGGGTGTGTTGGGTGCGGTTCTTGCGTCCGCGCCTGCGTTACCAACCCATCGTCCCTTTCGTTACTGTACTGAGCTTCGAAGGGCAAACCTTCTCCGGGAAACGATCGATGAAAGTGATTTTGCCACTGGCCGGCAAGGGAACCCGACTTCTTCCGCTCACCAATCATGTGCCAAAACCGATGATCCGCGTAGCTGGTAAACCGGTGATGGACTATGTCGTCGATAAGCTGGAGGGCCTTCCGGTTGATGAGCTACTCATCATCACAGGTCATCTGAAAGATCAAGTCGAGGAGTACGTTTCGGGTCGATACGGATTTAAGACACGATTTGTCGAACAAGACGTACAAGATGGTACTGCAGGGGCTATTGCTCGTGTTTTACCCTACGTCGATGGTCCGGTACTCATCATTTTTGTCGATACGCTGTTTGATGCTGATCTGACGGAGATTCAGCGGGTGGATGCAGACGGAATTATTTGGGCGAAGGAAGTTGAGGATTATCAACGGTTCGGAGTGATCGTGACTGACGAAGACGGTAACATGACACGTATCGTTGAAAAGCCGTCCGAACCCGTTTCCAAACTCGCGAACATCGGACTTTATTATATCCGTGATTGGCAGGCACTGAAGGAAGGTGTTAACGCAACGTTGGCCACCGATCCTAACAACGGCGAATGGTACCTCACGGATTCGTTCCAACACATGATCGATCGTGGCAGAAAAATTCGCACAGCTGAAGTCGGTGGTTGGTACGACTGTGGTAAGGTGGATACCCTTCTCGATACCAACAATCATCTGTTAACAAACGGTCGCGGTCTGTACCCGTCCGATGTGCCGGAAGGGGTTATTGTGGTTGGTCCGGTTCGCATTGAGACCGGTACCACTTTGGCAAACTGTGTCGTGGGACCCAATGTTACGTTAGAACGGGGCGCCCGGATCGTCGATAGCACCGTGAGACACACCATCGTTGGTCGGGACGCAGAAATAACCGGATCAACGGTGGAGCATACTTTGGTCGGCGATGATGCTACGATTCGTGGCGAAACACTCAAGGGCATGGTCGTTGCCCATGACGAGACCGCGGTAGCCAAATAACGAGTCAACATTGTTTTCACATTCAACATCGGTGCGATGGACGAATCAACCCTGATCCACGATTGGAATGTCGAAGGCGGTTTCGATTGGTCGAATGCGGCGATCGATCTCAACGACGAAACACTTCGTGACGGGCTGCAATCTCCATCAGCTACCGATCCGCCGATTGAGGACAAGCTGCGGCTTCTGCACCTCATGGCGGATCTCGGCATTGTAGCGGCGAATATCGGTTTGCCGGGTGCGGGTGCACGTGTTGTGGAATCGGTGCGGCACCTCGCCAAAGAAATCGTCGATCAAAAACTTCCCATTCGACCCAATTGTGCGGCGCGGACAGTCATCGCGGACATCGAACCAATCGTGCGGGTGTCACAGGAAGTTGGCCATCCCATCGAGGCCGCAACATTTATCGGTTCATCACCCATCCGTCAGTATGCCGAAGACTGGACACTCGATCGCATGCTCCGCGTGTCGGAGGAGGCGGTAACCTATGCGGTGAAGGAAGGGTTGCCGGTCATGTACGTTACCGAAGACACGACCCGTGCGATGCCCGAGACATTGAAGGCCTTGTACGGTGGTGCCATCCGTTGCGGTGCAAGACGAATTTGTTTGGCGGACACGGTCGGCCACGCCACACCACGAGGTGTTACCAATCTTGTGCGGTTTGCAAAAAAAGAAATCGTGGAACCGTCGGGCGAAGCGGTGAAAATTGACTGGCACGGTCATCGGGATCGTGGCTTGGGGGTGGTGAACTGTTTGGCCGCCATTGAAGCTGGTGTCGATCGAGTCCATGCCACAGCGTTGGGTGTGGGCGAGCGCGTTGGCAATGCCGAGATGGACATCTTGATTGTGAATCTCTTCTTGCTGGGCGCGCACTCCCACGATGTCTCGCGTCTGCGCGAATATTGCGAGTTGGTTGCGAGGACCATTGGCGGGCCGTTGCCGGCGAATTACCCCGTGGTGGGGTCGGACGCGTTTCGAACGGGCACCGGTGTGCACGCGGCCGCGATCATCAAAGCGCGTCGGAAGGGAGATGCGTGGCTGGCCGATCGCATCTACTCGAGTGTCCCCGCAGGGATCTTTGGTGCATCGCAGCGCATTGACGTTTCTCCGGTATCGGGTTTGTCGAATGTTCGATGCTGGTTGGAAGAGCATGGTTACGACGCCTCAGACGAGGCTTTGTGCGATCGTTTGTTTCAAGCGGCGAAGGTGGCTGACCACACATTCACCGACGAGGAGTGTCACGCCATTGTGAACTGACCGAGCCATCCAACCCCTTACCCTCCTCCTATCACAGCACTACGTTCTTACACGCTTTCTAAAAGGATACGGTCGCACCGTTGTCGGACTACATTCCTTGGAGTGCTGCAGGGCGAGATCGACCTTCCGGATCAATGCTCGCCGAACAACCCGAACGCCAACGAGTCGAAGATGCATCAAAGAGAGCGCGTGTTGCTCTCATTACTGGCGGCGCGACGGGGTTAGGACGAGCGATTGCCATCGAGTTTGCGCGTTCGAAGGTAAACGTCGCGTTCAACTACCACGATCTTCCCGGTCGGGACATTCCCGAACAAGCCTTGCTGACTGAAGCGGCACTCCGCAGTTATGGGGTCGATGTCTTTTGTGCGCGGTGTGATGTGCGGAGTCGCGAGGATGTCGATGTGTTTGTCGCGGCTGCGCAAGGTGCGTTGGGAGACGTGTCTTTTCTCGTGAACAACGCCGGGATCGCTCATGACGGCGCGTTATGGCGTCTCTCGGACCATGCCTGGCGAGATGTTTTGGACACCAATATCACGGGTGCGTTCAATAGTCTTCGAGCGGTTGCGCCGACCATGCGCGCTCAGTCCTTCGGGAAGGTCGTGAACATCGCGTCACATCAAGCATTCGCCCCGAGTTTTGGCGTGAGTAACTACGCGGCGAGTAAGGCCGCGCTGGTTGGGTTCACAAAGGCTGCCGCCGTGGAGTTGGGTCCGAAAAACATCAATGTGAACGCCATCGCGCCGGGCTTTGTCCGGACCGAACTTCTCTCAAGTCTCCCGCCAGAAGTGCTCGACCGAGCGGAAAAAAGCGCCGTTTTGGGCCGTGTGGCTGAGCCGGAGGACATCGCGAAAGTTGCGACCTTCCTCTGCTCAGCCGCCGCACGGCACATTACGGGGCAGGTGATGGTGGTGGACGGCGGTATGACCCTCGGTAGTTGAAGCGGGTCCGCCTTGGCCGTGATGGGTTGGCCCGCTAACTTCGATCACATTGGGCATTTCCCACTGACAGGCATTCGGAGAAGGCGTGACGGACGAACTCGTAACTTGCGAGTATGACGGAGGCGTGGCAACGCTGACGTTGCGGCGGCCACCTCGCAACATCATGAATATCGAAATGCTCGAGCAGATGAATTCTATCCTGCTCGAGTTTCGTGACCATCCGGAACTAAAAGTGCTTGTCATCCGCGGGCAGGGCGATTGGTTTTGCGGCGGGATCGATGTTGCGGATCGGACGCGTGATAAGGTGACCCGAATGCTCCAGGTGTTTCATCGAACTTTCGAGACGATGAGGCTGCTGGATGCTGTCGCGATTGCCGCGGTCCACGGCAATGCGGCGGGTGGTGGTTTTGAGTTGGCCCTTGGTTGTAACCTGATCGTGGCGGCCGAATCCGCCCGATTCAGCCTGCCACAAATCGATATGGGCTCTTTTCCTCCTATGGCGTCGGT
>JAZDDC010000133.1:0-19030 GCA_036679565.1 Gemmatimonadota bacterium | reverse complement strand
ATTTGGGCGTCACGTCTTGGGCGGTCGCACCACTCGTGGCGAGGACTTCGCGGAGCTCGCCCTTGAGGTCGCGACCAGCCTTCAACTCTTCGACTAGGAGCCCGGAAAAAACCGAATTATCGACCCATGGCTGCTCGCCATCTTTGGTCGCCCACCCGTCGCGCTCTTTGATCAACAGCCACTCTTTTTCGCTCTTCTTGATCTTCACAAGAGTCCACAAGCCACGCAATTTGTGCCCATGCAGTTCAAAGAGCAGTTTTCCCTTCTTGAACCCCTCGTCGATATCTTCCCGCGGGACCCAAAAACCCTGGTCCCACACGATTACCGCACCCGCACCGTAATTGTCTTCTGGGATGATTCCCTCGAAGTCTGCGTACTCCACCGGGTGGTCCTCGGTATGAACGGCCAATCGCTTGTCTGCCGGATCAAACGAGGGTCCCCGGGGGACGGCCCAGGATTTCAGTACCCCGTCATATTCGATTCTGAAGTCGTAGTGCAGGTGGCGGGCAGAATGTTTCTGGACAACAAATGTTCGCCCAGATACACTCGCACGGGAGCCAAAGGGTTCGGGCGTCTGGTCCGCCGAACGCTTCGCACGGTACGTGCCGAGGTTGTCTTTGCTGTTGTTATCTATTGCGGCCATTACGGTTACCTAATATCGTAGAGCCATGAGTGCGAAGGCAATCGGAACAGCCACCATCAGCTTTGGATTGGTATCAGTCCCAGTCAAGCTGTATTCGTCGAGCGAGACATCTTCATCAATCTCGTTCAATCTGATGCACAAGAAATGTGGTACACGACTCAAGCAGCATTACACCTGCCCAAAAGACAACGAAAAAGTCGAACGGTCTGAGATGGTGAAGGGATACGAATTCACAAAAGGTTCGTATGTTCTTTTCACTCCGGACGAACTCAAGACTATCGAAGCGAAATCCACCCAATCGATCGACATCAAGGAGTTCGTACCGGAGTCGGATGTCGATCGTACATTGCTCGACAAGATGTATTACCTCGGCCCGGATAAGGGTGGCGATCGAGCGTACAAACTCCTCAGCGCAGCGATGCGCAAGACGGGTCGCGCAGCCGTGGCACGGTACGCCGCGCGTGGCAAAGAGTACCTCGTCATGGTTCGGCCGATGGGTGATGGCCTTGCCCTCGAACAGCTCCGATACGCCGACGAGATCAAATCGTTCGACGAAGTACCGCTCGGTGACGCTGAGGTCAAAGAGGACGAACTCACCTTGGCCGCGCAACTGATCGAACAGGCGTCAACAGACGATTTCTCGCACGAGCGACATCAGGACGAGGTTCGCAAGAAAATCTTAGACCTGATCCAGGCCAAGATTGACGGCGAAGACATCACACAGGCCGAGGCGGAAGAGCCGAAAGGCCAGATCATTGATCTCATGAGTGCGCTCAAGGCAAGCCTAGCGGCGGGGAAATCTGAAGAACCGGGGTCAATGGCGGAACCCAGTCGAAAGGTTGCTGGTGACGCGGGTTCCTGACCGCTCCCGCTACGCACCCCAGAAGGCCCTTCCTCCACGCAGGGCGACTCGCCCCTCCCCCACAACAACGTACTGATGTATAGCACGCGACAGGTCGCTGCACTGCTGGACCTCCCTGCCGGTCAGATTCGCGAATACGCACGCACGGGGATTCTCTCCCCGGAACGAAACCCGCGTGGCGCCTATCGTTTTGCGTTCAGAGACCTCATCGTCCTCCGGTCGGCGACAACACTCGCAGAAATGTCCGTGCCTCATGCAAGAGTGAGGCGGGCATTCCACCGCATCAAGGAACAACTCCACGACGGCCGCGAATTGACCGAGATTCGTTTGACGAACAACGGGAACTGCCTCGTGGCCAACGATGGCGAATCGCTGTGGGAGCCAGAATCCGGTCAGATGCAATTTGAGTTCGATGACCCGCAACGTGTTGCCCCCGTCGCATGTCTGGATCGCGAATTCACGACAGACGCACCATGCGCCACGCCGATTCCGACCGAAGAAATCGAAGAGGCAGACATATGGTTTGAGGTCGCCCGGGAACTGGAAGAATCCATGCCGATTGAAGCGGCACACGCCTATAGTCGTGCACTAATTTCCAATCCCTTCCACGTCGAGGCGTTGGTCAATCTCGGTCGCCTCCTTCACATACGCGGCGACATTGGTAGCGCTGTGGAGCAATATCGGTTGGCCTTAAAAATCGACAACACTTCGTCGATCGCGGGCTTCAACTTAGGCGTGGCGTTGGAGGAACAGGGAGCATTGCACGAAGCAATCGGCGCATTCGAAGCCGCCGTTGAGATTCAGCCAGACATGGCCGATGCGCACGCTAGCCTTGGGCGTCTATACGAGCTAGTTGGGGACCAACGGGCAGCAATTCGACACTGGAGTGCCTATCGCCGTCTCATGGGGTCGTGAGGTCGAAATTTTCTCCGATTGCCCGGAATCATGAGATGCGCCCGAGCGGTTCCGGCATCCATGAGATAGGCCGAACTCCGCGACGGTCGGTCCGGGAAACCTGTTTCTTCAGCGGTGGCGTAGGGCAAATACAGCACCTGTAATGTGGTCACACTGTCGGGCCACCCGGTTCTCGCTTTAATCGGACCTATTCCATAGAGAGAGATGACCGACGCCCGTGATGGCATCTCGATCAGACCAGCATCAATTTCAGCGTTGCGAATCCGCTGCCGTTCCGGACCACGTTTTCCTTCCGCCCTCAGTTCCCTGCCGCGAGCCATGAAGGGCTCCAACGACTCCGGATAGCACGAAACCTGGAAACGACGATCCCGCGGATTGTCGGCCAGGCACACGAGAGGACTGGTGCCCTGACGCAGCACGACCACCTCGCCGTTTACATACCCACGGACGGTCACCCGTTCGCGCAGGTAGCTTTTCAGCGGCGACACGGCCTCGTCGATTTGGTCGCGAACGCTTTTCTGTTCAGCAAACGCCGACCCGACCAGCGTTACAGCCAGAATCAGGACCGTGGGCAAAACGCCCATGGGCCCGCGGTTCTTGCCCTCGAGGGAATTTTCGCCCGGACCGCCGGACCGGTTATGTTTGAGTAAATTCATATCTTGCGTCTGTTGGCATTACAAGTTGAAACACGTCACGACTCTTCACAAGACCACCGGCTCCGGCTGGAGACAACGCCTTCGCGCGGCTCGGGATATCTACGAGGGTCTATTTTTTGCCCCTTATCGGTCCGCGTTGTACCGAGAACAGTTGCGTCAACGGGACATGTTCTTGCTCATGGGCTTTGCTGACCTACTCGGCGTTCCCAACCCCGTTGCCTTCTATACGCTTGAGTTGTATCCAGAGTTGCTGGATCAGTTTCACGATTGGCACCGGCGCATGGGGATGGAGGAATCTCCGGACGGCGGATTCAGATGCTGTTGACCAGATTCGGGCGGGGGAATTACTCCGCCGCCCGTCTGATTGAGGGCCCCAGCAGCCCCACAATATTTCGTCCCTTTCCCGACTAACATGATGACCACAGAGCCATATAAGGCAAAACACCCTGTCCGCATCGTCACCTCTGCGGCGTTGTTCGATGGCCACGATGCTGCCATCAACGTCATGCGTCGGATCATGCAGGCCACAGGAGCGGAAATCATTCACCTCGGGCACAACAGAAGTGTCGGGGAGGTCGTGAACGCGGCTATTCAAGAAGACGCGCAGGGTGTGGCTATCACAAGCTATCAGGGCGGCCACATGGAGTTCTTCACGTATCTCCGAGAAATGTTAGATGAACGCGGCGCACAGCATATCAAGATCTACGGTGGCGGCGGTGGTGTGATCGTACCGGAGGAGATCCGTGAACTCCACGAGCGTGGAATCGACCGGATCTACTCACCGGAAGACGGTAGGATTCTCGGTCTTCAAGGCATGATCAACGATCTCGTGAAGGGATGTGACTACGACCTCACCGCGCTCAACTCAAAAAACGGAAGTACGACCGCGTTGGCACGCGCTATCACATTGGCGGAGTTTTCTCCAAACGGTCAACACGACGTGGTGGCGGATCAAAAGATCGTTCCCGTCATCGGCCTTACGGGTACCGGTGGGGCCGGAAAAAGCTCCCTCGCCGATGAACTCGTTCGCCGATTCGTCAACGACTTCACTGACAAACGTGTTGCCATTGTCTGTGTAGACCCGACGAAGAAGAAAACGGGTGGTGCGCTGCTGGGGGATCGTATTCGTTTTAACAGTCTAAAAAACGATCGTGTGTTCATGCGATCCCTGGCCACACGAGAGGCCCGGGGAGAAATTTCCGCCGCGCTGAGCAGCGTCATCCCGGTAATCAAAAAAGCCGGATTCGATTTGATCATCGTGGAAACGGCCGGAATCGGACAGGGCGACAGCGCCATCGTCGATGTATCCGATCTTTCGGTCTATGTCATGACCAGCGAGTACGGTGCTCCCAGCCAACTAGAGAAAATCGAAATGCTCGACCATGCGGACGCGGTCGTGATCAACAAATATTCTCGACAGGGCAGCGAAGACGCGTTGCGCGACGTTGGCCGGCAATATCGAAGAAGCCGTCAGCAGTTCGACGCGGAGACGAAAGATCTTCCCGTCTTTGGCACGATCGCATCGCAATTCAACGATCGCGGCGTCAACGCATTGTACGAATATCTGATCCAGGAACTCAATACTCGATTCGAGCTTGGATGGACCAGTTCAGTTCACTCAGATGGCTCACACGTGACGGATGTGCACCGACACATCATCCCCCACGGACGGGAACGTTACTTGAGCGAAATCTCCGACGCCTGTCGCCAACACCGGGAACACGCCGAGGCGCAAGCCGAAACTGCCCGTAACGCGGCCGCGTTGAGTCGCACCGTTGCGTTGTTCGATGGACCAAAACGGAATGCACCCGAGCCGTACACATCTGACGAAATCGAAAACGCACCGATTGACGCCCGCGTAGCCATGAACGCATTCAACGATATGGTGACACGGCTGGGTTCGAGAAGCGTGGACCTCCTCCGATCATGGGCCGAATGGCGTGGGAACTACGAGGCAGACACCTTCACGTATGAAGTGCGTGGCCGACGGATCACCGTCGAAAATTATCGTAGGACGTTGTCCGGACTCCGAATCCCCAAGGTGTCGCTTCCCAAGTACCACGACTGGGGCGATAGGCTGTTTTGGAGGCTCACAGAAAACGTACCGGGGGAGTACCCGTACACGTCTGGTGTTTTCCCTTACAAGCGCGAACAAGAAGATCCCACCAGAATGTTCGCGGGCGAAGGCCCCTCAGAACGGACGAACAAACGGTTCCATCTCCTGGCAGACGGCCAACCCGCCCAACGTCTGTCCACGGCATTCGACTCAATCACCCTCTACGGAGAGGACCCGGGGCGCCGCCCCGACATTTACGGAAAAATTGGCGAAAGCGGCGTGAGCATTTTCACCGTCGAAGAGGCCGAACGGCTTTATGCAGGTTTTGACCTGTGTTCGCCCACGACATCGGTGTCGATGACAATAAACGGCCCCGCACCAACCATCCTCGCATTTTTCTTCAATGCGGCAACACGGCAACGTTGCAGAGTTTTCCTGAAAGATGCCGGCCGTCTCGACATCTCCAAAGAAGAATGTTTGATGCCGGACGCGGACCGCGGCGCACGTTGGGCGGATGTCCGCAAGCTCCTCTCGGATGATGAATATCGAGAGATTCTGGCCGAGGCCGTGGCATCGGCACGTGGCACGGTACAGGCGGATATCCTGAAGGAAGATCAGGGACAGAACACATGTATCTTCTCGACGGAGTTTTCTCTGCGGGTCATGGGTGACGTACAGCAATACTTCATGGACCACGACGTTCGCAATTTTTACAGTGTCTCCATCAGTGGTTATCACATCGCGGAAGCGGGTGCCAATCCGATTCACCAACTCGCGTTCACTCTCGCAAACGGGTTCACGTACGTCGAGTACTATCGCGCCCGCGGTATGGATGTGGATGGATTTGCCCCAAATTTGAGTTTCTTTTTTTCAAACGGCATGGACACGGAATACACGGTCATCGGTCGTGTTGCCCGCCGGATTTGGGCCGTCGCGATGGACCGCGTTTACGGTGGGAACGCACGCAGTCAAAAGCTCAAGTACCACATCCAAACCAGCGGGCGCAGTCTGCACGCCATGGAGATTGAGTTCAACGACATACGGACCACCTTGCAGGCCCTCTTGGCAATTTACGACAACGCCCAGAGCCTCCACACCAATGCGTTCGATGAGGCGATCACAACACCCACCGAAGGCTCCGTCCGCCGTGCCATGGCCATCCAACTCATCATCAACAAGGAATTTGGTTTAACGTTTTGCGAAAATGCCACACAAGGCAGCTTCATCGTCGAGGAGCTGACCGACCTCGTGGAGGAAGCAGTCCTTGCAGAATTTGACAGAATAACTACACGGGGCGGTGTGCTTGGTGCCATGGAAAGACAATATCAGCGAGGCGCCATCCAAGATGATTCTTTGAAGTACGAACAGTTGAAACACAGTGGCGAACTGCCACTCATCGGTGTCAACACGTTCTTACCCCGATCGGCAAACGACGCGTCCAACGAACCATCACCGCAATTGACCCGCGCTACAAAAGAAGAAAAAGAACTGTGTATTTCTCGGCTTGGAACATTTCACACCGAGCACGCCGATGACACGCCTGAAGCATTGGACCGGCTCCAACAAGCCGCTTCGGCCGGCGACAACGTGTTCGCCGAGATAATGAATGCCGCAAACACCTGTAGCTTAGGGCAAATCACACACGCCTTGTACGATGTCGGGGGCGAATATCGCCGCAACCTCTGACCCACGTCCGCTATTGGACCGCAGAGTTTTGTTCTTCGGCGGCAAAGGTGGCGTTGGCAAAACAACCGTAACCGCCGCCTTCAGTATGCTGTCAGCACAACGTGGCTTCCGCACGTTATTGGTCTCCACAGACCCGGCGCCGTCAACCGGCGACATTCTCGAAACAGAACTCACGTCCAGCCCAAAATCTATTGCCACGAACCTTTGGGCAATGGAAATCGATCCTGCCAAAGAAGCTGATCGATACATCGACGAGGTGAGGCGGAATATCGAAGCAACAACACCACCACGACTCGCGGCGGAGGTCCGACGGCAAATCGATATCGCGCGAATCTCGCCGGGCGCCGAAGAGTCTGCATTATTTGATCGTTTGGCTCGCCTGCTCGAGGAAGAGGCCGTGGGTTTTGACCGGGTGTTATTCGACACGGCGCCCACGGGACACACATTGCATCTCCTGTCGCTGCCCGAAGCCATGGCGTCGTGGGTTGGTGGCCTCATCAGCCGGCGGAAGAAATACAACACGCTGGGGCGTATGTGGCGGAACGTTGCAGGTGCCGCCGCGGGTGACCTCAAAGAAACCATCGACCCGGTTCTCGAAGCCCTCACGCAACGCCGAAAAAGGTTCGAGACCGCCCGGCGAATTTTGACAGACCCCAAACAAACCGCTTTTACATTCGTGCTCATTCCGGAACGATTACCGATCCTGGAAACGGGACGCGCTTTGAAGGTACTGCGCCGCTACGGCATCCCAGTGGGGGCCGTCATTGTCAACCGGATGCTACCGGATCACGCTGACGGCGATTTTGTCGAGCGACGCCGAAAACGTGAAGGGCACTACATGGAGACTATCGAAAAAGAGTTCTCCGACCTCCCAACGTACCGGCTCCCGTTGCTTGCCGAGGACGTGGTAGGCGCCGCCGCGTTACAGCAGATCATTGCCCTGTTGCCTGATCACGAACTGGCAGAGTACGCGGACAAACCTCACTGACCCTTCCGCCTACACGGTCTGCCCCTCACATTAAGCGCAATCCATACCGGAGTTTGGATTGAGTTCGATTGCACTTCTCGTCGTGGGACTGTCCGCATTCGTCACGGGATATCTTGTCTATTCGCGGTATATCGCCACGCGCATTTATCGTCTAGACCCCAATTTCAAAACCCCGGCGCACCAGTTCGAAGATGGTGTCGATTTTATACCCACCAACAGACATGTGCTCTTCGGGCACCATTTCACATCCGTAGCGGGTGCGGCCCCGATCGTTGGGCCCGCCATCGCCGTGATTTGGGGTTGGCTCCCCGCGTTCATTTGGGTGGTGGTCGGTACCATCTTCGCCGGCGCCGTCCACGATTTCGGTACGCTCTGGGTTTCGGTGCGTCACAACGCACAGTCAGTAGGCACGTTGGCCGACTCGATCGTGGGAAGTCGTGCCAGAATCCTCTTTCTGTTGATCATCTTCTTTTTACTGCTGCTGGTAAACGCTGTGTTTGCCGTCGTTATCGCGAATCTGTTCATGGCAAACCCCGGCGCGGTCGTACCGGTCTGGGCAACGCTCGTCGTAGCGGTCGTGGTAGGGTTCCTGATATATCGTACAAACGCTGGAATCTTGTGGCCGTCACTTGGCGCGTTGGGTGTGCTTTACCTTCTCATCTGGTTTGGCCAATACGTACCGTTCAGTTTGCCCGACTTCTTCGGATTCCAACCGACGACAGCACAACTGGCCGCAGGTGATGTTGCCGCGGCCGCCGACGCCGCCCGTGTAGACGGTGTGCGTGCCGGTTGGGTCATCATTTTGTTTGCGTACGGCTTCCTTGCAAGCGTCCTCCCAGTTTGGGTGTTGCTGCAGCCCCGTGACTATATCAATAGCCATCAGCTTTTCGTGGCACTTGGCATCATCTTTCTGGGAATCTTCATAACCAACCCTGAAGTCGTTGCTCCGGCAATCAACACACAGTTACCAGCAGACGCGCCCTCGTGGTTCCCGTTGCTGTTTGTGACGATAGCATGCGGCGCCATTAGCGGTTTCCATGGCCTAGTGGCATCCGGAACATCGAGCAAACAACTAAACAAGGAGACCGATGCGCGTTATGTAGGCTACGGGGGTGCGTTGGGAGAAGGTACGGTCGCGATCACGGCAATCCTTGCCACAACCGCCGGGTTTGCCGTGTACGCCGGTATCGACGGATGGCACGCGAATTACGCAACATGGGCGCAGGCGACCGCCGGTGCAACGTCGGCATTTGTCAACGGGATCGGCGTTCTTGCACAGGGCGTGGGGATTCCACAGCAAGTTGCCGTCATCTTCGCGGCCGTCGTTGTAATCAGTTTTGCCGCGACGACCATGGACACCGGTGTCCGCCTCCAACGCTACATCATCACGGAGCTTGCTGCTGAGTACAAAATCAAAAGTCTGGCCAATCGTTGGTCGGCAACGTTGCTCGCCGTCGTCAGTTGTAGTGTGCTGGCCTTAAGTGCGGATCGCGGTGCGGGTGGAATGCGTTTGTGGGCGCTTTTTGGCACCACAAATCAACTCACCGCGGCGCTAAGCCTTTTGATCATCACACTTTTTCTCGTGAAACTCGGACGCAGCGCGTGGATCACAGCGGTTCCAATGGCCTTCCTGCTATTCATGACGACGTGGGCCATGATCGGCAACCTGATTCGCTATTGGACGAATTCACAAACTGTCCTCCTGGGCGTTGGCGCGGTCATCTTTGTCTTGGAACTATGGCTCATCTTCGAGGCAAGCATCGCACTGCGTCGAGCATTTTCCGATCGCGCCAAAACATCGGTAACCGAAAACCCATCCGCCACCGCAGACAGCGGCAGGGCGTAATAGGCCATTAAACGTATGGAGCTTTTTGTAGGAACCAGCGGCTACGCGTACAAGGAATGGAAGGGCGTCTTCTATCCGGAAAAACTGCCACAAAAGGAGATGTTGGCTTACTATGGAGAACGATTTTCGTCTTGCGAAATAAACAACACCTTCTACCGCATGCCCTCGGAATCGGTCTTGGCCACCTGGAGTAAAACCGTTCCGGATCATTTTCGTTTTATCCTCAAGGCATCTCGCCGCATAACTCACTTCAAACGACTCAACGATACCGAAGAAGAACTCGGCTACTTCCTAAAGACTTCCACGACACTCGGGGCAAAACTCGGACCGACGCTTTTTCAACTCCCACCCAATTTCAAGAAGGACCTAGACAAGCTCGAACAATTTCTCAAGAGCCTCCCAAAACGGTGGCGTGCCGCGTTTGAGTTTCGACATGACTCATGGTTCGACGACGACGTGATCAGCCTCCTGGACTCACACAACGTCGCACTCGTATCAGTCGAGACGGAGGAAACCATGGATGTACCGTTTCATCCTACGACATCGTGGGGATACATACGTCTTCGAAAGATGGTGTATGAGGATAGCGAGCTAAACGCGTGGATCGAGAGAATCAAAACGCAGGATTGGACGGAGGCGTTTGTCTTTTTCAAACACGAAGACGCAGGGACGGGTCCAAAACTCGCTCGCAGGTTTCAGAAGGTGTGGGAGACCCACGCCAAGTAACAACGTCAGGGTTCGGTCAGGACACCGCTTTTCCGGATAGTTTCCACTTGAATTCCCGCCTTTTTTGCCCGTACCTTGCGGCAACCATTCTTGGCCAAGGATGAGTATGCGACAGTCCCGGTCACCCCACGGGCTATTCACCTTTGTCTTACTCGGCACTGCGTTGGTGTTGTCGGGGATATTGGCGTATGCGGCGGTTGACTCGTCACGTCGGCATCGGGCAACCGCGCGTGCCGTACTCCAGGACTACGTCACATTCGCCGCGGAGCAATTCGCGCAGCGATTCACGCAAGACGTTGAATATTACGGCCTATACCCAACCATGCAGTTGCTCAGCAGGACAACAGGTACATTGCCGGAGCCGTCGAGTCTTTTACAGAACGCCGACCGGCAATTGAGCCAGTCACTTGAACTGGCGGTGTTCTTTTTCCGATATGATCCACGTGATGGAACGCTAGATTTCAACGCCTCCGCATCACCGCCGCCAGACTTTCGCGATGCCATGGCGACGCAAACCCAACGAACGGGTGCCGACGCCTCTTTGCGTGGATTTCTCGTCGAAAGTGACGGGAATTTGCGTGGATTTCTCGTCGAAAGTGACGGGAATGACGACCCGAGAATGTTTTTCTTCCGGGCAGGCACCGATGTTGACCCAACCATCGTGGGTTTCGAGGCGAAAGTACCTGTACTGCGGGAGTATTCCAAGACCGCCTTTGACAACACACAACTTCTGCCCGCGTCAGTCACGGGGGACATCCCCAATAGTTCAGTAATCGCAATTTCCTTTGTACGCTCCTCCGGCAACCTCCTTTGGAATGTTACCGATACATCCGCAGCCACTAGCGACGAACCAGCAGCGCGGGGAGTCTTTCCACTGACAAATGGTTGGCCCGGCATGGAACTGCGTGCGGCATTTCTTGATCACTTTACCAACGAAGTCGTAGCGGGCGGTGTCCCGCGCTCACGTATCCCACTCACAGTGGTCCTGGCTTTCGCGACCGCCGTCATGTTGATCGCGACCGTTATACAGACCATCCGTGAGCGGAGTCTGGCAAAACTGCGGGCGGAGTTTGTATCGAGCGTCTCACACGAATTGCGCACGCCACTCGCACAAATCCGAATGTTTGCCGAAACGTTGCGGTTGGGACGAATGCCGTCTCACGAGGAACGAGATCGATCACTCGCAATCATCGACAAAGAGGCTCGGAGACTCACCAATTTGGTTGAGAATGTTCTACTGTTCTCAAAGCCGGGCAAGACGATCGTAACCGGAAACATGTCGCAAACGAACCTAAGCGAACTCGTGCGCGAGGTCGTTGAATCGTACCGACCCCTCGCGGACGCGCGAGCGGTGCTAGTAGAAACCAACGTCGCGGCCGTTTCCGCACCGGTGGACGCACCGGCGCTCAAACAAGCCATCCTCAACCTCATAGACAACGCCATCAAGTACGGGCCCGAAGGGCAAACTGTTCGCGTGACGCTGAGTCTGTCGGGGGACGATGCACGTATCGCGGTCGAGGACCAGGGACCGGGCGTCCCGTCCGCGAAACGATCCGTCATTTGGAACCGCTTCGAGCGTCTTGCACGGGACCGAGAGTCTACCACCACCGGTGCCGGCATCGGTCTCGCCGTGGTTCGCCAACTCATGACATTGCAAGGGGGACAATGTTGGGTTGAGGACGGAGAGGTGGGTGCACGTTTCGTGTTAACAGTAGGAGACGCCACAACACACGGTCAGGGGACAAACCTGGAACCCAAACGGACTACCATTGGTAAATCGCGTCCTGCTAGTTGAAGATAATCCCGACTTGAGGTACGGACTGCAACGGAATCTGGAGTTCGAGGGGTATTCCGTAACCGTGGAGGCGGACGGACATCGCGGTCTCGTTCGCGCCCGCAACAGTAAACCCGACCTCATCATCTTGGATCTCATGCTCCCGGGAATAGACGGGTTCCGTTTCTTACGGACACTTCGCGACGAGGGCCACGATGTGCCGGTGCTGATTCTAACGGCACGCGATGCAGAACAGGACAAAGTGCGTGGGCTAAAACTTGGCGCCGACGACTATGTTACCAAACCCTTCGGCGTACTGGAATTACTCGCACGTGTTGAGGCGCTGTTGCGAAGAAGTAGGCCGGAAGCGCTTCGCGACGAGATGGAGTTGATGAGAGTGGGATCACTCGAGGTGGACCCACACAAACGACGAGTCACACGCAACAATGCGGAAGTGAGCCTCACACCAAAGGAGTTTGACCTGCTCTGGGCGCTCGTACGACAACGAGGCGCGATCCGTTCTCGCGAGCAATTGATGCGTGAAGTATGGGACTATCAGGTCGGCGTCGTGAGCCGGACGGTTGATACGCACGTCGCCGAATTGCGCCGGAAGTTGGAGGATAACCCGGCAAACCCCCGCTACATCCTTACGGTACGGAAGTCAGGCTATCGAGTTCACTGGGAACCGGACACCACATCTGCTTAGCTCTCGCTACGCGCAACATCGGTCCAGAAAAGCCCGGTCCTCCAGCGACAAACTCGTTATCCCCGAACCGGCGATCGTCGCCATCAGGCGATCATATTCCGCTCTGTTGATTTCGTGAAGCCTGTCGCGATCCACCTGCTGCCAACGCCGAAGATTGTCGGGATCCTTGGCAGGACCGGTCGAAACATGTCCATACATCCGCTTCTTGAATTGACGGGCTGGAGAGCGCGTTTCAATCCACTTGAGAAACGCAAAGCCGGCAACAAAACCACCCAAATGCCCAAAATGGGCAATCCCGTCACTCGCCCCGCCAAAACCGCCGAATAGCGCCAAGCCGGTCATGATGGCAACGAGGACACGCGCCTGTATGGGGATAATGCCCCAGATATAGATACGCTCGGTAGGCCAAAACATCGCGAAGCCAAGGAACACGCCAAAGAGAGCGCCGGAAGCACCCACAATGGGAATACCGTCGCCGAACGCGAATGTCAGCAACCCCCCGCCGAGTCCGCTGAGAAACCAGAGTAGTAGGAAGTTTTTTGCGCCGAGTCGATCCTCGAGACGGGGGCCAAAGAAAAACAGACCCAGCATGTTGAAGAAAATATGCCCCATCCCCGCATGCACGAACATGTAAGTCACAATTCCCCACGGGCGCAGCACAATGCCCTGGATGGATGGGTAAAATGCCAGGAGACTGGTCAATCCCTGACTTGATTGCGTCAGAAAAAATACCAACACATTCGCAATCAACAGTCTCGTTACCCACGGTGTCATGCCCATCAGTATCTAATTCTCCCTCAATCGTCTTCGAGGCTCATGCGTGCTGTTGCCCAACTTCCATACGATTCCACGCCCCAAGAGGTTCGCTCCTGTGTGGGCTCATGATCGTACGTCCGCGAAGTCGCTATGGCCACCGCCTGCAAAAGTCGCGGAACGAAGCCTGCACAGCAATATTACTTGATCCAGGACGACCGGCGACCGCGGGTGTGGACCTGAAACGGCGTTAACTCTTTTATTTACAACCACTTAAAGTGTCATCCAGGGGAGTTTGCTTTGGCACATCTAGCCACGAGAACTAACAAATCTGACTTTTTCATGCGCCAAATCGCGGACGCTGTGAAAGAGCAAGCCTCGACAAAAATCTGTTCGGGTGTAAAAACGGCACTCAAGGAGCTGGCGGCCGAGGGCGCGTCGTGGATACCAGGCGACTTCTTCGTTGGTTCGGATACGCATTACGCGCGAAAACTCCTTTACCAATGCCCGGAAAAAACGTACTCCATCATGTTAATGGTCTGGCAACCGGGTCAGGGCACCGCCATCCACGATCACGCGGGCCGGTGGTGCGTGGAGTGCGTTATCCGAGGCGAAATCGAAGTCGTCTCCTATGATCACACCCCTGACGGCGACCAGCATCGGTTTGCCGAGACCGATCGAATCACAGCATTTACCGGCGATGTAGGCGTTCTGATCCCACCCAACGAATATCATCTCATACGAAACGCAACAGACCAACCTTCCGCCACAGTTCACGTGTACGAAGGAGAGATGTTATGGTGCAACCGATTCGAACCCGCCGATATCCCGGGCACTTTTACGTGCGAGCGATGTACATTGTCATACGATGATTGACCGTTGCAAATGGAGTTGCCAGAAGTGACTGCACTAAATAACACGACCGAAGCGTTTACCCTGTCCGTCACCGAAGCGGCGGCGAGCCGTGTCATGGCAGTGATCTCAGACAACAACCTCCCTCAGACCGCGGGTCTCAGAGCCAGCGTAACGGAGGGCGGGTGTTCCGGGTTCAACTATGAGGTCACAATCGTCGAGGCTCCGCAGCCGGACGATTTGATCTTGGAACGGCACGGCGCAAGAGTTTTCGTCGATCCGGACAGCCGGGCAGTCATCACGGGCATGACCATCGACTGGATAACATCAATGCAGGAATCCCGTTTTGTGTTCGACAACCCGAATGCCACGGGCACCTGCGGCTGTGGCGTGAGCTTTAGCGTCTCATAGGGTCGGCCAGCTAGACCTGGCGCTTTCGGTCCCATCATCGGATACTCCACACCACAATCGCAACCCCAAAATAAGCGACCGGCCGCAACCCCTCTCACAATGAGTAAATGCGGCTCGGCCGATATCTTGTCTCAGGAGGAGTGCATGGCACCCCGTAATTCCCGAGTTGTCGTCTTGGCCAGCGTGACGGCAATCTTTGGCACCACTGCATGCTCCAACGGAGAAAAAGCATTCGTGGAGCGTCTTGGCCTCGATACGATGGCGGTGGAGGTATACTCGCGCACACCAGGTGGGTTCGAGGGCCAACGTCTGGTCCGGAACCCGGTCACTCAGTTGGTGACGTACTCGGCGACACTTACACCTGCGGGAACAATCTCCAGGCTGGACGTTGAGTGGACCACACCTGCTTCAAACCCGGACGGACCGCCTTCTCGCGGATTCACGATAACCATCACGGATCAAGACAGTGCGTTTATCGAACGGCACGGCGGCGCCACCGCCGGCTCCGACCGTATCGCTGTCCCATCGGGGACCATCCCGACACTAGGTATCAACCCGATGTCGATGGCACTTTACGAACAAGCCGCAGTGCAGTGGGCTATGTCGGGACGTGATTCCATTGGCGTCAGTTTACTAAATCCTTCTCGCTCGTCCATGTCATCGAACTTTGTGCGACGCGTTGAGGGAGACTCGGTGGCCATGAGCTACTTTGGGAGTCCGGTCCTGGCGGCCGTAGATGAAGAGGGCAAGCTGTTAGGGCGATCAGGGCAACGCAGCACAAACAAAATCGTGGATGAGTTAGCAGAGACACCCAACCTCACAGAACTGGCCGAGGAGTTTGCTGCCCGCGATGCCCGCGGGGAAGGTGTTGGCCGCCCGTCTCCACCCGGCACGGCGGAGCTGACAACGGCCGGAGTTACGCTGAGCATTGACTACAGCCGACCACAGAAACGCGGTCGTGAAATCTTCGGCAGTCTCGTCCCCTTTGACGAGGTCTGGCGCACTGGTGCAAACGCGGCAACCATGTTCCGCACAAATCGCGATCTTCGCATTGGAACGACACGTGTTCCCGCCGATGAGTACACCCTGTTTTCCACCTACGCGGCGGACGGCGGCACCCTGATCGTCAACTCCCAAACAGGACAATGGGGAACGGCATACGACGCCCAACAAGATTTCGTCCATCTCCCGATGGAAAAATCGACATTGGACGAGCCCGTCGAAATGTTCACAATCGTGTTCGATGAAACCGACGAGGGTGGGATCCTCCATTTGTTATGGGACCGGACTCGCTATTCAGTGCGTTTTACGATTTGATTCATTGCACGATCCGACGACCCCGCGCCATGTTTGGACCGGGCGCGGGGTCGGGAAATAAGTCGTCAGTGCCAAACGATTTGCAGATCCCGATTTCCGTTGATCATTTGAGTGGATATCAAACCGTAACCGAACCACGACGAGTCGATAAATGACCAAGACCATCATCTTTTTGATAGCCTGCTCGGCCTTGACCTCCACCGGTTTACAAGGTCAGCAACCAACCTTCGAAACCACCCAAGTCGCCGACGGTGTTTTTCAGTATAGGTACCAGGGACACAACAGTTTTTTTGTCGTGAGTGACGGTGGTGTCATTGCGTTTGATCCGATTTCCACCGAAGCTGCATCGCATTACGCCGACGAGATCAAACGTGTCGCTCCCGGGAAATCCCTCTTAGCCGTCGTATACAGCCACAGTCACGCCGACCACACCACCGGAGCGGTCGTTCTGCAGGAAGCATTCGGCGTCAAAGTCCCGATCATCGCGCAGGAAAATGCCCGTGCCGAAATCGAACGTTTGGCGGATTCCGACCTACCGCCTCCGACCGTGACGTTTACCAATGGATTGACGTTACACCTGGGTGGCCGGCCCATCACGTTGACATACCTTGGACGCAATCACAGTGACAACTCGCTGGTTGCCGTCGTGCCGGACGCACGTGTCGCCTTCGCCGTTGACTTTGTCAGTATGGATCGAGTGGGTTACCGTGATCTCGCAAGTTTTCACTTCCCCGACCTCTTTCAGTCGCTGATGGAATTGCGGAACCTGGATTTCGAGACCATCGTGTTTGGTCACGGACCAAATGGAACCGTGGCATCGGTTGACAGACAGATTCAATACTACAACGACCTGCGCACCGCGGTTGAAGGCGCCGTGCGCAACGGAATGTCTGAAGACGAAACCGCCAATGAGATCACGTTAACCGAATACACCGGCTGGGGTGGGTACGACGACTGGTTCAAGATGAATGTGCGAGGAATGTATCGATGGGCGGCGGGGCGGTAGGGCGGTACGGCGGTATGGCGGTATGGCGGTATGGCGGTATGGCGGTATGGCGAGGTTGGTTAACAGTTGAATGTCGATGCTGAGTGTTGATTGGTGAACGTTCCGCGTTGAGCGTTGAAAAACGCCTACCCTGAAACCACCCGTATCCCACGACCGTCAACAACTTCTCCCACCCGCTCAGCAACCAAAACCCCGCGTTTTTCCAATTCTTCAACCAACTTGTCAGTTCGATCTTTCGCTACGGCGATGACCAAACCGCCAGACGTTTGCGCATCATTCAGCAACACCTTGTCAACGGGACTCACGTTTTCCCACGTGGTAAACTCTTCAGCGGCTTCCGCATTGCGTTTTGTCCCACCCGGAACGATGTCTCGACCGATAAGTTCGCGAACGCGTTCGAATGTTGGGATCGAAGAAACGTCAACGACTGCACCCACGTCGCTCGCCGCTGTCATGTTGTGCAGATGACCGAGAAATCCAAAACCGGTGACGTCCGTAGCAGCATGTACGTCGGCGCGCATGGCCTGCATCACCTCGGCCGCGGATCGGTTGAGAGACGCCATCGAATTGACCGCATCACGGATGTCGGACTCGTCGATAACATCGCGTTTTAGCGCGGTACTCAATATGCCCGTGCCAATCGGCTTCGTGAGCACGAGTACATCCCCTGGCAACGCCCCCTTATTGTCGATGATAGCGTCCGGATGTGCCTCACCGATGGCTACCATGCCGTATTTTGGCTCCGCGTCGTCAACCGAATGACCACCGAGTACGAACACGCCGGCTTCAGTGGCAATGTCCGATCCACCGCGCAACGTGTCTCCCAACAGCTCGAGCATCTGCGGGTCTCGCGGCCAACCGACGAGATTCAGCGAAAAAAGAGGTGTCGCGCCCATTGCATACAAATCGCTAAATGCGTTTGCGGCGGCGATACGACCGAAATCGTATGCATCATCCACGATCGGCGTGAAGAAATCCAAGGTCGCCACGATAGCACGGTCCGGGGATACCTGGAACACTGCCGCATCGTCTCTCGACGCAGCATCCACTAACACTCTTGCATCCCCTACCGGAGGCACGTGGCGCAGTACCTGCGCCAGCTCAGCTGGACTGAGTTTGGAAGCTCAGCCGGCTCCGTGTGCGAGTGACGTCAATCGAATTTGTGTCCTGTCTCGGCCGCCTTTGGCCATATTGTGTCCTAGTAAGAGACAGGGGAAAATAGCGGACAGGCGGACAGGCGGACAGGCGGACAGGCCGAGGGCGGAGGGCGGTCGGGCGGTCGGGCGGTAAGGCGGACAGGCGGACAGGCGGACAGGCGGTCGGGCGGTAAGGCGGTAAGGCGGTAAGGCGGGCGGGCGGTACGCCCCTCCCCACGACCCATTCTTTTCTTGGGGGGGGTTGCGGATGGGTACCGCCCTACCGCCTTACCGTCCTACCGCTTACCGTCCTACCGCTTACCGCCTCCGCTTGTCCTTGACACTTTAGACACGCCTCGCGATCCTCGCGACATCATCAACTCAAGCCGATATCGCTACGTTGCTCTTCTTTCGCCGTAAGCATCGACGTCAAACACTCGACGACAATACTCCAAAACGGGCCCCTTTGGCTGGTGCCTGACCGTTGGGAAGCGCACATGGACCGTCCGTGAGGAAAAACGGCAGGGCCCTCGACCGCAAATACTTATCTTGAATGCGCAGGATGATCCCTCCTCAGAAATGCATGTGCGGCCAAACCCGGGTCAGGAAGTACATGACCTCGAAGACCTCGACGGTCCGGTTGGCGACCCGTCCCATCGATGGCTTCGCGATTCGGACGGCCAGCGCTGGAAGGTTC